>CAYLVS010000116.1:4760-5844 GCA_964387185.1 uncultured Oscillospiraceae bacterium
TTATCAATATCGGTTTGGACCATATCAGCCCTATTGAGCACACGGATTTTGACGATTATTTTCAGGCCAAGCTCAAGTTGATCGATCAGTGTGAGACTCTGTGCGTCAATGTGGATTCCAATCACGCTGAGGAAATATGCGATGCCGTTCATCCGGACCGGCGCCTCGTTACTTTCGGTACCGTTGAAACTGCCGAAATTTATGGATATCGAATCCGTAAAACGGAAAAAGGCATCACATTCTCCGTTAGAACCCCCTCCTACGATGAGGAGTTTATCTTGGGCATGCCGGGGTTTTTCAACGTGGAAAATGCCTTGGCTGCAATTGCTTTGTGCTATGTTCTGGGCGTTCCGGTAGAATTCATTCAAAAAGGACTGTGGGAAGCAAGGGTTCCCGGCAGAATGGAAACATTTTTAGGTGACAAGAGCGGCACTCTGGTTATAGTGGACTATGCACACAACAGGCTGAGCTTTGAACGGCTCTTCGCTTCTACTATCCGGGAATTTCCAAACCGTAAAATATTTGCGATATTCGGATGTCCGGGCAATAAGGCCTATGACAGAAGACATGAACTGCCGGAGATCGCCGGTAAATATGCAGCTAAAATTTATATTACAGAAGAGGATGCCGGCGAAGAGTCCGTTTTGGACATCAGCCTTGAACTCGCTCGGAATATTAAGAAAACCGGCTGCCCGCACGAAATCATACTGGACAGAGAAGAAGCCATACGCAATGCCATCCATGAGGCTGATGACAAGACGGTCATACTAGTAACTGCCAAGGGTCGGGAAACCCGCCAAAAGAGGGGCACCGAATACGTAACATGCCCTACTGACGTAGAATATGTGATGAAATATCTTAAATAGAGGCACTTCCTGTCTGAAAACCGCTAGAGGGATTAAAATAATATTAGAGTGGTATATCACCTGTCAGATTATTTTGATATTATTCAATCAAGAGGGAACATCCGGTATTTGTACTATAAGCGAAGCCGGGAATTTCTTTGTTTATAATTATCGGTTATGCTGATATAAATCGAATAGTTATTTTTTCAGTAGGAAGGAGTACAAGAAATGACAGATAT
>CAYLVS010000117.1:0-5843 GCA_964387185.1 uncultured Oscillospiraceae bacterium
TTATGTAAATATCATGCATACAAACGCAAGTTTTGCACAGATTTGCTTAAAAAATAGGTTTTCCGGCGAGAAACCTGCATACAAACGAAAATTTTGCTCAGTTAGGCATATTACTGCTTACTTCTCATCATACGCCTATCTCCAGTGTAGATCATCAAGTTCCCTCGTCTCCATCCGGAGGTTCGGTGTGAGACTCTCACGGATCATTCAGACTCAAGTATTTTAATCCTTGCTTCCAATTCTTCGATTTTTGTTTCTTGATGTGCAAATGCAGTAATCAAAATGGCAATAATAAATGCGACCAAAACAAGGATTGCCCAGATGTTCTCAAATATCAGATACCCACCAAAGAAAAGGATAATATAACACAGTATAAGGCTTATTATAAATGTCCCAAGAAAACTTTTCATTACCTGTTCCCCTGTTTGTACAGAAGATGTGACTAATTGCTGCAATCAGAATTTATACTTTTTTTGCCGAATAAGATAAACAAATACGGCGCTAAGCTACCAATTAACGCACCAAGCCAAAGATTCCCATTCACTCGAAACAATAACAGAGGTATAATACTACTCCATTCAAAAGCTTGAGAAGCATACATGTAAAAGACGGCAATCGGACCCGTTGTGACATTAAATGCCCATTGGGTTAAAATTACTATCAAGCTAAGAGCGACAATAATTGATGCAGAAAAGAAAATTTCTTTTCGCGTCATGTTCCGGAAAAAAACCACGCCTCCAACTATAAGTGTCAAAATAAATATGGCACCATAGGCTATAAGCATTCGCGTGCTATCTGTTGTAACTGCCCCGCCTGGAAGCGTAACAATCATAAATCGGCCTATCAGATAAACTACCGCATTAAAAGTAATCACACCTGCAGCGATGCAAAATAACGGTACTCTCCAATATATATTCTTCCTTATCTTCATAGCTCTCCATTTTCTCATCAACAAGTTCATATTTTAGGATGTGAAATTCTTTCACATCGCTAATAGTATACCATAGAATATGGAACCGTTATGGTACGCGTCGATGCAATTACTTATTTCCTTTCCTCTTAAAATAAATAGCGAATACAATGCCCGATATTAATATTATGGTTGCAATGATACTAATGCCATTAATAAAATGTAACGGTAGTTTCATTTGAGTGGGTAAATCAGAGAAGGTGATACCAAACCCTTCCGGCGGCATTAATGTCGTTTTGAATGCATAATGTGCAAATCTTAAAAGCAATAGAGACAGCGCAGCATATCCAGAAATGATATACCCAGCAAGATACCCTTTTTTCTTAATCAAATTTGATATAAAATGAATTGTGGATTTACTTTTATTGTAAATGGGAATTTGCTCAAATCCATCGTTATCCTGACTATCGTCGAGTAGATAATCTGTCGTAACCCCAAAGATTTTACTGATTGCTAACAGTTTACTTGTATCCGGCAAAGACTCGTCTAACTCCCATTTCGAAACCGCCTGTCTTGATACCGACAATTGTGCTGCCAATTGCTCCTGGGACATACTTTTCGATTTTCTTAAGTGTTGTAGCTTTTCTCCAAATGTCATTTATAGTACCTCCTCGTTTGATGGCTAAAGCATAATACTTTATCTGGTTGCGTTCTACCAATCAGACCTTGAATTTCTGCAACCTCCAGTTGCAACCACCATTTTATCATATCAGACTCTACATTTCATTTCATCCACAGTAATCCCTGTCATCATTGTATTACTACGAAACTTGTGAAAATATTTTGTGGTTTCTATTGACATCTAACTGTATCATTGGCATAATGCAGTTTAGAACCGTATTACTTGACCGATACAGTTATTTGAGAAAAGGGTGTAGGTACGCCATGATTTCTTTTGAAGAATTCACCATGGAGGATGGTAGCCCGATTTATATGCAGATCCTTCGCTATATCAAACGTGGCGTTGCAGCAGGTAGCATCCGGGACGGATATGAACTCCCCTCCCGACGCTTCCTATCATCTTTGCTTGGAGTCAATCCCAATACAGTGCAGAAGTCTTACAGGATGCTTGAAGAAGAAAACCTTATTCAATCGCATTCCGGTGCAAAGAGCTATATGGTACTGGATGAAGAAAAAGTTGAAAGGATCCGCACCGAACTGTTGGAAACTGATGCCATAAGCATAGTCAACGCCATGCGACAGATGGGGATTTCCAAAGAAGAAGCGTTGAGAATGATCGACAAGTACTGGGAATGAGGATAGAAATATGAAAAAGCACTTATCTATATTGATGCTGATGTCACGCAGTACGATTTATAAGCTCCTGGGCATGCTCCTCATTATGGCGGCAGTCGAAGGAACGCTGTTTTATTTCACTCTGGGGAAGATGATGGCTACGGAGATTGTAGGATTGGAGCTGGTGCTCCAGCAAAGCCGGATCTCATGGATATGCGCTCTGAGCTTCCTGCTGGTTACCGTTCTGCTATGCCTTACGGGCTGCGAGTTTGGCGGCAGACAGGGTTATACACTGCGCCGGCTGTCCGTCTCTCAAAGAAGCGTATTCCTCTGGCAGGCTTTTTACAACATCTGCTGTTTCTTTCTCTTTTGGGCTGTGCAACTCTTTATCGTTCTTGCTCTATGCAGGCTATATATGGAAAGGATTGACCCTCCCGCCATCAGCAACCAGACGGTATTTCTCGCCTTTTACCGGAACGATTTCCTCCACAGTCTCCTGCCCCTGGCAGATATCAGCCGCTATGTGCGAAATCTATTTCTTGTTCTCGGTTTGGGCATCGCTTCTGCTTACTTTCCCATTCGGCAACGCCGGGGCGGAACAGGAGTGGGAATCATTGTCCTTTCGGCTGTGACACTTTTTTTCTTCTCCCACAGCATGGGTTCTTTGGGGAATGACATACTGGTAATTGTCTTCTCTATTGTCACGGCTACTATGGCATTGTACGGAGCCTTAAAAGAGGAGGCTGTAAATGAAACTTGATTTGACACATCATGCGCCACTGGGCATTAATCTGCAGAGGGAGCAGCGTTTTTTTACCACCGGCATAATATGTTCCATTTTCTACAGCCTGATTTTCCTCCCGCGATACCAGCAAGCCCGCTCCATGCTATATGATTGGAAAGGCGACAAACGTGTGTTGATACCCGGAGCCATAATAGAGGATTTCAGCGTACTTCTTGAAAACGCTCTAGTGGGCTTCTTGATCCTTGCCCTGTGCATGCTGGCGTTGATTATCTACCATTATGCATACCACTATCAGGGCAGCAAGAGTATTTACCTTATGAAGCGGTTACCAAATCGGTGGGAAATGCATCGGCGTTGCATAACCCTACCAGTGCTGGCTGCCCTCATATGCCTGATAACTGCTATTGCCTTCCTTCTCATTTATTTTGGAATTTACATGGTTTTCACACCAAAGGAGTGCCTGACACCAGGACAGTGGCAGAAAATATGGAGCGTGCTACTATGATTGAAATCAAGAACGTCAATAAATCTTATACGGGGAAACGGGCACTGGAGGATGTGAGCCTTAGATTGCCTCAAGGCGAAATCATCGGTCTGTTCGGAGAAAACGGCGCCGGCAAGACCACCCTCATGAAGTGCATCCTGGGCTTTCTACCTTACAGTGGCGAAATCACCCTGGACGGCTCACCCATCACCCGCAGAAACATAGCACGGCTCTCCTTCGCCACCAGCGAGCATTCCTTCTTCCCCAATCTGGCTCCAAAGGGGCACAAGGAGTTTTACGCTGAGCACTTCCCCCGTTTCTCGGAAAAGCGGTTCAAGGGATTGATGGACTTTTTCGAGCTGCCTATGAACAAGACTCTGCGCAACTTTTCCACCGGTCAGAAAAACCAATTCGAGGTCATACTGTCACTGTGCCAGGGGGCGGACTATATTCTGATGGACGAGCCCTTTGCAGGTAATGACGTATTCAATCGAGAGGATTTCTACAAGGTACTCCTAGGAATTCTCGAACCCAGAGAGACCGTCATGCTGTCCACCCATCTCATCGAGGAGGTCTCCGGATTCATCGGCCGAGCTGTGCTGATTCGGCAGGGCAAAATCATTGGGGATGTATCCATGATGGAGCTTGAGGAATCGGGACGCAATTTGATGAACTTTATTAAAGATACTTACCATTACCGTGCCGACCGGGTCAGCCGCGCCCTGGATGAGTTGACCGGAAGGGACGAATAGGAGGAGCATCATGCGAAAAAGCTTAATTATTACACTGCTACTCCTACTTCTAAGTTTGGGGGGTATCTATGCGGCGCACGCCGGTGTTAACATAAATAAAGATGAAGTGGTTCTAAATGAAACCATCCTCTATGGTGATAAGGCCACAGCCGAGGGGCTTGTGATCGATATCGATACGCACTGCAACAACCATTTGTTCTGGAACACAGTCTATGAGCTTGGAATTGAACCGCAGATTAATACAGATTTTCGCTTTTCACAGAAACAAGAATACCAGCAACATGAGCGTATATACTACGGGGTTGAATTTGGAATTTTCGACAGTGGCGGGCTTTCTGCTTCAGTAGGTATCGACTTTGATGATGATCGACATTTTGTAGGGTCCTATTTCTACAGCATGAAGGACTTATACAAGGATGTAGCAAGCCGTACCGGGGCCGGGCAAACCCACCGTGAAAGTTTGTATTTTAAAGACTATTACGATTTTTATCCTCTCGTAGCTTCTCTTGATTTACCGGATTACCATTGGGATATGCGCCAAGAGATTGGCGAACGGAATCAGGCACAAGACGATGGTTGCAAGCCGTCCATTCAGGCGATAAGGGATTATTTCCGTATTCCCGTCCTGGACGACCACCGGTTGGAGGTCTCCATTTCAAAAAATGATGAAGGACTCATTACCGAAATAGATGTATCTCCACTGGATGGCAGCGGAGTAAGCCTGTGGACTACCAGCCTTGTGACGGATGATGCCTGCTATTTCACATTCAATAATCAAGCACAGAATGGTGAACTGCTGGATTTAAGCCTCATCCCCGATGGCTACGGCCTCTATCGCCTTCCTCTTACAAAGGCGGAAGGAGAAAAGGACTCCCGCATATCGATGGAACAGATGGAGATGGTCTATGCTCTTGATCCGCAAGTTCACATTACAGAGCTGAAGCTGACGAAAGATGAGAGCAGGCTCCTGCTGATGACTCGTGAAGATGAAGCATACTACTTAACCACCCTTAACGCCGTAACGGCCCAAGAGCTGCAAAAGCTTAAGGTGATCGACTGTGATGAAGACGTGTATCTCTGGTCCTTTTATTCTGACCGATTTATTGTCGGTTTTACCAGTGACGGGAGGCTTACGGTTATCGAAGCGACGGATAGCGGTGAATATCGGAGGGTATTCACGGTGGATACCCCTGCATCCGGCACAATAGGAATGCCTCGTACTTCAAATGCCGCAATGAGCTGGGATGGAGAGAGGCTTGCCGTGGCAGAACCTCAGCTGGAGGAGGACATGAATACCGGCCGCTATGAAAAATGTGGTTTTAATCTATCTGTTTACGATGAGAGTGGTCTTCTTTACGCCGGTAAATACGACAGCAGCTTGGACATCAACAGGGGGCTGGACTACTCCTATCGTTGTCGACCCTTGGATTTGAATCACACTTCTCTGCATTGGGGCAGAGAAAAATGCTGGCTTTATAAAAACTTATTCCTCGCCCGTTTCTAATTTTAGTGATAAGAGGAAAGGGGTTACCGATATTAATAACGCCACATATATTGATGTATACGCCATATAAACAGTGAGTCAGGCTCTGCACTATCAAGCAACTGATAGCGATAGCCTGAAAAACCTTTATCGAAGACTCTATATGGATGTGC
>CAYLVS010000118.1:0-5800 GCA_964387185.1 uncultured Oscillospiraceae bacterium
GTTTCGGTGGCAGAACATCGCCGGACCTCTTTCAAAACTGCTGCAATGCAAATACGCTTTGTGAATTTGACGGTAGACTTGACAATGTAGTCACAGAACCGATCTTTGTGCAGAAGGTTTACGACGCTGTTCTATTCAATCTACAAGGATTGAAAACCGTAACCAATCAAAGCTTTTGCCCTGCTATTCCCAGAGGACACAGGCTAAAACGAGTGGTTGACATCAGATGCAAGCGCTTTTTCAATCCCGAAAATGTAGATGATCCCTCAAACTTAAGATTAAATATTGACACGACTATCTCCGGTGCATCGTTCATTCAGAACTGCCAAGGCGATGAGTTGACTGTAGTAGGGCCTGACGGGACCTATTCGGAAAAAATCGTTTATGCAGACACCCATGAGTGTGACGATCGAGGAAGAGGCACTCCAATCTTCGGAACACAGAATATCGCTGTAACGGGAGATGTTCAGGTATGCTTGGATTTACTGCTTTGTGACAGATACGACCACGAGGTTATATTCACAGTATGCGCAAATGTAAATATTGCGCAGGAGTGTGCACCGCTCTGCCTGACCAATTTCTTTGAGCTGTGCATCCCCTCGACACACAACGCGGCTTTCATGCCTAGGTTTGCGGAGTTCTGCAACCCGGCCTGTGAAACCAGATTGGCCACAAACAACATGGGTAGGGATTTGACTCTTTGCCCCGACGGAACGGTGAAAGCCAATCTCATCATCGCACTTTGCATCACCTGTGAAAAGAAGATTATCGTTCCCGTCCAGCTGTGTGTGCTCTCAACAGGGTTCGTCCAGATATCTCCTCAAGTATCCGCTATCTGCACCAGCTTTCCCCAGCTATTCCCCGACCAGATCGACGATGGCGATGAAGAAGGTGCGGAAGACGAAGAATGCGAGAGAGACAGACGTGAAAGAGACAGATGCGAGAGAGACAGATGCGAGAGAGACGACAGGGATGAAGATTGCTGTCCTCCCCGAAGACGTTAACCGTAATAGGGTTCATCGAATAAATGGCCGTCCGCACTATGCGAATCGGCCATTTTATTCTATCAATCTTCCGTCTTCAAGAACGAGAATCTGATCTGTCTGCGACCGAATGAATTCCGGATCGTGAGAGACAATCATAATTGCCATTTCTCCAGCCTCCCTGAAGCGGCAAACTAGGTCGAGGACCCTGGCCGCTGTTTTCGAATCCAGTCCGGAGGTCACTTCATCCAGTATAAGGAGATCCGGTTTCAGCTCTATTGCCCGAATCAGAGCAATGCGCTGAGCCTCCCCACCGGAAAGCTGCCGCGGATATTTGCGAAAATGAGATTCTGAAAGACCGGCACTTTCTATCAGCTCCATGACCAAGTGATCCGCTTCCTTCCTTTCTGCCAAACCGTTAACGATTAAAGCTTCCGTCAGGACATCCCCTACTCTTAAATGCGGCGGCAGGGATTGCTTGTAGTCTTGGAATACCATCTGAAGCTTTGGGCGAAGGGCTTTCATCCCTTTCCTGTCAAGGGCGAGGATATCGCGGCCTCGATAGAGGATCCGCCCCGAATCACAGGGAAGCAATCCTACCATAATCTTTGCCAGCGTGGTCTTTCCTCCGCCGCTTTTTCCCATCAGGCCAACCGTATCTCCATGATACAGCGTAAAGCTGATATCCCTGAGTACATGGTGATTTCCCGGGAAACACTTACTGATATGATTGATTTCAAAGAGAGCCTCCCTGTTCATGCTTCCTTCACCCTTCCCCCTTCCATGATGAGGATTCTGTCCGCAACCTCCCTGCATTTCTTTTCATCGTGGGTAATCAGCAACAGAGACATGGACAGCTCCCGGCGAAGCATAAAAAGGGTTTCGAACACCCAATCTCTGCTCTCATGGTCTAAAGATGCTGTAGGTTCGTCCGCGATGAGCAGGGCCGGTCCTCCGCAAATACCCAGTCCGATAGCGACTCTTTGGCACATTCCCACGGAGAGCTCAGAGGGATATTTCTCCCTGATTTTATATACTCCTGAAAGACCGGAAAGCCTGAGCGTGTTTTCGACCTCACTTTCCAGGGCTTCTCTTTGTTCTTTCGTCCTTCTACCTTCCCATCCTCGGTAATAGGCTACGGTTCGCACAAGTTGCTTGCCCACTGGTACCACAGGATCCAACACAGACACGGGATTTTGCGAAATCATGGATACCTGCCTGCCACGCAAGGAAATATAATCCTCCTCAGTAATCTTAAGGAGATCCGTTACTGTGCTTTCCCTGCCATTGCTCCTGTTAAACAAAACCCTTCCCGATGTGATCATTGCGCCAATCTTTCCCGCTAACCCCATTATGGTCAATGCGGTCAGTGTCTTTCCGCAGCCGGAAGGTCCCATCAGACCCACTATCTCACCGGAACCGACAGAAAAATCCAAGCCTCTCAGAATGCTGTGATCGGAATCCAAAGCAGAGGGGAAGCCTGCACACAGGTTTTCCACCTTCAATTGCGCTATGAACTCATGCATCTTTCCAGCCTCCCTTCTGCAATCCCTGCCCCACAAGATGAAAGGCCATGACGGTAAGCACGATCAGAAGCCCGGGAGGAAACCACACGTTTGCATGGTTTGCTAGGATGTTGTAATCCATAGCTTCATTGAGCATGTTGCCCCAGGATGCGTAAGGATAAGGCAGACCAAATCCTAGGAAGCTCAGGGTTGCTTCCGTGAGAATGATATTGCCAATGCTGATGGGAATGGCTACAAATACCTGCCCCAGCACATTCGGTAGCAAGTAGACAAAGAGCCGCCGCAGGGCTGGGATGCCGCAAAGTTCTGCGGCCATCATAAAGGAGGATTCCCTGGTATAGAGAACTTGGCTCCTCACTATTTTTGCGATAAAGGTCCATCCAAATGCCGCCAAAAACACCATCAGCATCAGAATTCTCTCTTTGCCCGAGACTCCATAAGCCATGAAGAGAGCACTGAGAATGAGGATGACTACGATATCCGGTAAAGCGTTGAATACATCCACAATACGCATGATCACCAGATCTGTTTTTCTGCCCGCAGATCCGGCAAGAAGCCCCGCGGTTATTCCGATCAGTGTCTGCAACAGCATAACGCCTGCGGCCAGCAGAAGAGAAAGCCTGCCGCCGTAGAGCAGACGAACAAAAACGTCCCGTCCACTTTTATCTGTGCCCAGAGGATGCTGTAAAGTACTCTCCTGTAGTGACAGGATTTTTGTCCCCGTATCGTCGTAGAAAATCTCATATTCTCCCGCTTCTATAAACAGGGGACCGATAAAGCAGACCATTACCACAATTAGGAGAAAGAAGAGGGCGATTTTATGTGCCATGATATGCCCCTCCTTTACCCAAGCGGATCCTTGGATCCGAGAATGCGTATGCAATATCCTCGAAGAGCGCACTGGCGAGCACGATAAGAGCTAACAGGACAGAAAAACCCATGATCAGAGGGATGTCGCCCATTGCAAGCCCTGCAAAAACCGAAGTGCCCAGCCCGTTCAATGCGAATATCTCTTCTACGATAAGTGTTTTTGTCAGAAGCCCGGGAATCTCTCTGCCTATAATGACTGCTAAAAGCACGCGAAGGTTTGGCAGAACATGATAGCGGGTGATCTGCTTTCTGCCAAATCCCCGTGCGATTGCTCCGAAGACAAAATCCGAGGATAGTATGTGTTCCGTATGTTCTTTTATGTATCTGGCAGTGCCTCCTGCGCCGGTGAGGACCAGAGTTAGGATAGGCAAAATCAGGTGATTCATCACATCAGCGATATATAGAACTCCCGTATATTCATATTTAAGCGAGACCCGGCCCTGTAATGGGAAGAGAGCTATATCCAGAGCCAGCCATTTCTGAAGGAGCAAGGCAACAAAAAAAACCGGCAGTGAAATGCTTAGCACTGTCAGCGTGTTAAAGAACAGCCTCCATCTGATACCGGTTTGAAAGGCGGACCGGATGCCTAAAAAAAGAGCCAACAGCAACTGTATTACCAAGGCTGTCACTGAGATGAGCAAGGTTGTGAGCAGACCGTCTCCGATCACTTGCGTCACAGGCCTTTTGTATAAAAAAGAGGTACCGAATTCACCTCTGATGCTGTTTGTAATCCACTGTATATAGCCTTCCGTTATGGAGGAATCAAGACCATAGCTACGAATCATCTGCTCTTTTGCATGGGCTGTAAGCCGTCCGCTGCCGGCTATGCTGTTTTGCACGTAATCGCCTGGCATGATTCGAATCAGTGCATAGAGCAGCAGAGAGAGTACGATCAATACGAAAATAGCGATAATAATTCTTTTTACTACGTAGCCTCTAATGCCCTTTTCCTCTCTTTCAAGTGGGAACGAATACGATGAATATGTCTTCGATCAAAAGCTTTGGAGGTGGGGCCGGTCTTTTTCCATCCGGTGCATACTCTTTGGCCCCACCACCTTGACTTGCTTGAGTTTATTGTTCTCCGCCTACTTCTTTGGTTTATGTTCTTTGAACACTGGTTTGGGAATAACGGATCTATATATCATGGGTGTTTTGGTTTGCATCACTCCTTTCTAATCCCCTTTTCACTTATTTATTTTAGCAAGCGTATCTTGTGAATCTCTTGTAAATAATTGTAGAACTCAGTGAGTTCTCCCGGCATCGAGGTGCCGTCTATGACTTCCGGATTGTAAACCAGAAGGTTTTGACGCTGATAAAGGGGGAGTTCTACCGCCTCATCCATGATGCGTTCCATCGCTCCGCGATAGAGTTCCTTCCGAAGTTCTATGTTTACTGTAGAAGCTGCCTCTTGTAGCAGTTCATCTACCTCTGCATTGGCCAGTCCATAGAAATTTCCTTCTGCACCGGTCATATAGCGGTTGCTCATGTCCGGATCGATGGGGAGTTCCCAGGATGCAGCCCATAAGTCCCAACTGCCCTGGTACAGACCTTCAACCAAAACGGACAGATCCGAGTCGATGATCTCCAAACTGCCTCCCATCTCTTCCAGATCCCTCTTCATCTGGGTAAATACCAGTGCTGCAGGGTGATCCATGATGCCTTCGCCGCCCACTCCGGCCATCAGGGATAAAGGAAGACCATCACGGGCAAGTAGCGGTTTCCCGTTTACCATAGTCTGCTCGTATCCCGCTCGAAGGAAATACTCCAGAGCCTGATCCGGGTCATAGGCATAGACCGCCTTCGCGTCGCCGGGATAAGCCCAGGAAGATTTCGAAAGGGGCCTTTCTATGACTTCCGCCGTCATTCCAAAGTACGTGTTTACAGCCGGTTCACGGTTCATCAGAGATAGTAAGCCTTTCCTCACGTCTACATCGCTGACATTGATGCTGTTGATCCCTATATAACCATAGCCCGGAAAGCCAAAGTTCTCTGCAATGAGCTCGTTCTGCTCTGCTTTCAATCGGTTTTCTTCCGTAGACGGTACCTGCGCTATATCTATCTCTGCAAGTATGATGGCATCGAGCATGTTGGCTGCGCCGGATGACACCACCTTAAGATTGGCTGTTTCCGGTTTGCCCGGTAAGTAGTTTTCGTTGGCCGTTAACGCAACTACATTGTTATCAAAGCTTTGGAAAATATACGGACCTGCCCCAAGAGGCCGAGTGCTACGCTCACGGATTCCCTCCAGGTTGCCCTTTGTCAGCTTGCCCTTGCCTTGACCTTCACAGTAGTAATGCTCCGGCGCGACGACAATATCTCCAAGCTCAAAGATAGCAGCGGGATTGACTCCTGCCAGGACTATGTCTACCGTCCTATCATCCACCTTTTTTACACCGGAAATCTCAGAAACTAAAATGCTGT
>CAYLVS010000119.1:0-2792 GCA_964387185.1 uncultured Oscillospiraceae bacterium
TACTATTTATGAAAGGTATTGTTTCAGTTCCTGGACGTTATTTTCTTCTAGTTGCAGCAGCCTTTCCATAAGGTTCCGGATTTCGGGCTCGACATCTTGATATTTTTTCAGATTCTTGACAGCGTTGATGATACCCATATTGCTTCCTACCATGAGCATTTCGGAGATATGGGATGTTGATTTATCCACCATGGTTTGCATGTCAATCATCATGCCCGTGCGCCATTTTTCAAAGGCTCCTAAGCCTTTCTCTTCCTGGCCCAATCTGTGTGCCATACGGCTGGCATTGTCGTTGATTGCCTTGTATTCATTGTACTGGGATTCTAAAAGGCCTTTGAATTGCCCATCTTCGGTGATGTCCATTATTTGATCAATGGTTTCCACTCCCATCTGAGAGTTCTGGTAAATATAGTTTAATAGCTCTGCATTTTTGTCCATTTGCGCACACTCCTTTTCCCATAGTATGTGTCGCGTGTTGAATCGTTATTCCTTGCTTTTGCCATCATATCCCTGACTGTGGTTGCCTGTTCTGATATCATTCTACAATTAATTCGTGAAGAAATCTGCGGGCTTACAATTCCTTTACTGCTGTGCTGATTGTGATGTTCAGTTCCTCTGCATATTCAAAATAGGAGTCTGCCTGTTCAAAGGTCAACATGTCAGATGAAATTAATCCCCGCTGATGGAACGCATCATTTAAAAACATTTTCGTGAATAGATACCCCCCTTGTCCTGTTAGGTACATTTCGGCAGACATACCGGCTTTTTCATATGATTCAACCAGGCCGGGAGCGCTTACATGGGTTTCCACCAGAACATTTTTACCGTCTTTCGTACCATAAGCCTCAATCACCATGCAGCCGGCATCGGACAGCAATCCCTCGTCAATAATTTCTTTGATTTCTTCCTTATCCCTCGGTGCAGGTGGTACATGAGCATATACTACATCAAAGGGGGCGACTTCCACTCCTTTGATCAATTCTTTTTTATGGGAAAAAAGTCCTGCTCTGTATAAAGGCAATGAAAAGTCAATACCCGGTCCTGCATATTTGAAATACACATTTTTCACACCCTTGAAAAACTTTTCCTTGTTAAAGTAATAGTGGATGGGTTCGTCATGGCAATGTTCCACAAATGTAATCTCTCGATCCATGTAGTCGTACTTTCTCAGAATGGGAAGACCAAAGGCCGGTGTACGAACCAGGTTGCCATCAATTACAGCATAGGCTTCTTCGCTCATGTCGTGCAGAGCAGTAACCGGGGACCACCAGAACGGCAGGAAGCGTTTTGTTTCCACGCCTTCCCACACAATATTATAAATCGTATCGCAGGTATCTAAATAGCGCATTGCATCCCTGGTTGCCACACAAATAAGCCCCGGTGCAGAGCCTGTGCCCACCAGAGCAGTTTTTCCGATGGATTCAAACTTTGGACCGTATACCTCGTATTGGATGCGAATACTTTCGACCCAGTCCTCATGTAAAGAAATTGTTGCTGCATAGTCCTGATAATTTGCTTTCACTTCTAAAGCGGCGTCCAGAACGTTCTTTGTCCACTCCAAAGGAAGGGCATTTACAATTAAGTCAACACCCCGGGCTGCGTCTACAATACTATCTTTATCGGCAGCGTCAACTCGAATTCCTGTGGCTTTTGTAAGATGTTTTACCATGTTTTCTACAGCTGTCAGATTGCGACCGGCACATAGGATTTCAGACACCAGCGGATCCTCATCCAATCTCTGAGCTACGGCGGATCCTTGCGCTCCGACTCCTAATACTAATACTCTTTTCAATTCCATTTTGATATCCCTACCTTTTATAGTAATCAATTCATCCTCTCACCGGCCATATCCTGATTATACTACAAAAACACATAATATGAAATGTGAGGGAATTGGGAAAAGTAGCGGCACCAGCTAAACCAACCAGATTTGGGTTCTGCTTTTCAAACGGACAAAAAAGTCCTGCGTTTTTCTCACTTGGCCATTATACTTTTTCGTAAATTGCAAAGGATAGTACTAAAGATGGAAGCAATTATAAATAGGAAATTTTGTAGAGGAAGGCACAACTTATACATGAAAAAAACCTGTTTGAAAATTATTGTCATATTATTGGTTTCACTTGCTTTTATAGGAATTCGAACCTCCGATACTCTGGCTGAAGGCTATTTTTTTGCTGCGCAAAATAACAAAGTGTCTTACAATGAGCTGAAACTCAACAAGCTGGCCATTTCCGACCTTTCCCAATATATTAAGGTGGCAAAGATTAGCAAAGAGCAGTTCTATCAGCTAAATTTCGGAATGCAGATTGCTGCTGTGGCAATGGCAGAGGAGGGCTACATCTTAATAAGGACTGTAGACAACACCTATCACGCCATCAAATTTTCGGAGGATCTCATCGGAGCTATGGAACTCACCGGCCTTCTTGAAAAAGGAAGCAGCCTGAAAGCAACCGAAAAGAAATCGAATGAAGCCGCCGGCCCTAAAATGGTTTTTTCCACTTTCATCATATGCTCGGCAGCCGCGATTTTTGCAGTATGGTTCTTAGTGGTCAGGCGAAAGCAGGCTACCCCGGAAAAAGGTCTGATTACCAATGTACATCCCAAAGATAAAACAAAAGAACAACCTGAAGATAGTACTCCCAGAGTAACCTTTGACCATGTCCAGGGAATCGATGAGCTGAAACCGGATCTCCTGCGGCTTGTAGATGCACTGAAAAACCCTGAAAAATATAGAAAGTTGGGAGCAAGGCCTACCAAAGGTTTGATACTCTACGGCCCTCCGGGAACGGGCA
>CAYLVS010000119.1:2804-5768 GCA_964387185.1 uncultured Oscillospiraceae bacterium
TAGATATACCTAAATTAAAACAAGGTGGGCTTAATGTTCCATTTTTTGCGGCATCCGGCAGTGATTTCATGGAAAAATTTGTAGGCGTCGGCGCTTCTAGGATTCGTGAGCTGTTCAGCAAGGCCAGAAAGGCTTCTCCTTCTATCGTATTCATCGATGAGATCGATGCCATCGGAGGCGGAAGAGGGGACAGCAATAACAGTGAAAAAGATCAGACCATCAATGCACTTCTGACGGAATTGGACGGGTTTCAGCCATCGGAAGGAGTGTTGACCATCTGTGCAACCAACCGATTAGATATGCTGGATCCTGCCCTAACCCGACCCGGGAGATTTGATCTAAAGGTGGCCGTTAACCTTCCGGATAAGAATGCCAGATACCAGATCTTGAAACTACACAGTATTGATAAGATCTTCTCAGAAGAAGTTGACATTCAGGACCTGGTGAAGAAGACCAACGGGTTTTCCGGCGCTGAGCTTGAAAATTTATTAAATGAATCTGCCTTAATCGCTGCAGGCAAAAATCGTAACAGTATCACCTGCGAGGATATTGAAGATGCCTATTACAAAATCCTAATGAACGGTTACAGAAAAGAGAGGGTTGAAGGAGATAAAAATACGAAGCTGGTTGCCTACCACGAGGCGGGTCACACGCTGGCGACGAAACTCATAACCAGCGACAGTGTGTCTGCGGTTACCATCATGCAGAGCACATCGGGTGCAGGCGGTGTCACATTCCGGTCCCAGGAGGACAGCTCCATGAAAAGCAAGAAAGATCTACAGGATTTGATCAAGGTCATGTATGCGGGCCGGGCTGCTGAGGAATTGTTTCTGGGAGACGCCGATGACATCACAACCGGAGCATCTCAAGACATCAAGCAGGCCACGCAGATCATCAAAGAATACATCGGTATCTATGGGATGGGGGACAGCGGTATGATTGATCTGACGCAGCTCACAAATCAATTCAACATCATTGATGAATCGTCCAAGCTGGCCATTACGCTGTACAAAGAAACAAAGGAGTTTCTGGAAGCTCAAAAAAACAAACTGGACCAGCTCGCCCAGGCGCTATTAGAGAAAGAAACTTTAAATGAAGCTGAAATCGACGCCATACTATGTGACAGTGGGAACGTCCCTTAATTGGCACTCCTCTTGCGCATGCAATTTTCATTGGGTATAATATAGAGGTCGCTGCAAAGGTGCCAATTAAGGAACGTCCCCACTGTCACATAGAGGAAAATAGATGCTATTCAATTCGTTCAGTTATTTAATATTTTTCCCTGTCGTTGTATTGCTGTATTTTGCTATTCCCTACAAGGCCAGATATTTGTGGCTCCTGATTGCAAGCTATTATTTCTATATGGCTTGGAACCCCAAATATGCTCTGCTCATGGCGCTGTCTACCATGCTCACATACTTGAGTGGGCTTTTAATCGGCAACGAGAACCGTCTGGCGGCTGCGGCAAAAGCAAGGGGAATACAAGGGGACGGTTGCGCATTCCGCAAAAAGCTTTGGGTGTTCTTATCCATGACCTCAAACCTGTCCATACTCTTCCTATTTAAGTACTTCGATTTCTTTATCGATAACGCAAACCGGGTATTGAGCCGTTTTGGCATGGAACTCTTGAATCCCGCTTTTGATGTAATCCTTCCTGTCGGTATCTCCTTCTATACGTTTCAGGCACTCTCCTACACCATGGACGTATATAGGGGTGAAATCTACGTAGAAAAGAACCCCTTGAAATATGCACTGTTCGTATCTTTTTTTCCACAGCTGGTTGCCGGGCCCATCGAACGATCGAAAAACCTTTTGGTTCAGATCAGCCGCAGGCATTATTTTGATTATGAACGGGCGAAAAATGGCCTGTTGCTCATGCTCTGGGGCTTTTTCCTGAAGCTGGTGGTGGCTGACCGCGTCGCTGTCATTGTAAACACTGTGTATAATGATTATGCAAACTACCAAGGCCTTGTCCTCGTAGTTGCCACTCTCTTCTTCGGTATACAGATCTACTGCGACTTTGCTTCCTACTCCCTGATTGCAAAAGGGAGTGCTCAGGTCATGGGATTTCAGCTGATGGACAACTTCAATCAGCCCTATTTTGCTCGGAGTATCGGCGAGTTCTGGCGTCGATGGCACATCTCGCTTTCAACCTGGTTCCGGGACTATCTGTACATTCCTCTGGGCGGCAACCGTAAAGGAACCTTCCGGAAATACACCAACATCATGATCGTCTTCCTCGTCAGTGGTCTCTGGCACGGCGCTAATTGGACTTTTTTGATCTGGGGCTTTCTTCACGGTGCTTTTCAGGTCATCGGGCAGATCACCAAACCATTTAAAATCTGGGTTACCGACCTCCTGGGAATCAATCGGGAAGCAGCCAGCTACAAGCTGGGGCAGATGATTATTACTTATATATTAGCCAATTTCGCATGGATCTTTTTCCGAGCGCCCCATTTTACTGCGGCAAAGGGCATCATCGGGAACATGTTTTCCCAATGGAATCCCTGGGTTTTTGCAGACGGAAGCCTGTACAACCTGGGACTCTCCCCGGAAAGCTTCTGGGTGGGCATAATTTCCATCCTTCTGCTGACCGGTGTGAGCGCTGCACAATACCGAGGCATTCGTATCCGAGAGAAATTTGCGGAGCAGGGTTTGATTTTTCGGTGGATTGTGACTTTGGGCTTGCTCTTTTCCATCATTATTTTTGGGATATACGGCCCGGGCTATAGCGCCAGCCAGTTTATCTATTTTCAATTTTGAGGTGGCGGATGAAAAGGGTGAAACGCATTGCAGGAATCATAGGCTTCATTCTCATCTTCCTTTTGCTTCTATCGGAAGTGAGCGGTCTTGTTATGCACAAGCAGATTGAAGGCCGATGGAATATGACAGCCAAGGTAGCCGGCTTCTATAACGAAGAACCGGACAGCTTGGACGTGCTGTTTTTCGGCTCAAGCCACATGT
>CAYLVS010000120.1:0-4072 GCA_964387185.1 uncultured Oscillospiraceae bacterium
AGAGTTTGAGAAACTCAGTTTACTAATTATAGCTATTCGTTTAAATCTTTTTGTTTTCAATATTTAAAATATTTGCCCATCTATCTTATTGATGTTTGTTTTGTCATACAATTATCAAGGTGCATCCGATAAAAAAATTCATTACTATTTATTAGAAATCTATTGACTTCATATAGTTAGTCTCCGACCGCCTCTTACAAGCTACTTGTCGGGCGAAATGAATGAATCGTCATCACGGAAGAGATAGTTGTTTTTTTCTCCATCCATGAAAACAGTTGTTTAGCCGGTGACAACGCCATTTTCGTATATATTTGCAGATATGTCCCGCAACCGAAAACCGTAATTGTAGTGGGTTTTATTACTATGTTCTTCCCGTCATCTGCTCGGCGATGGGTTGGATGCAGGTTTCCCCACCGGCAACAATGTACGAAGAAGAGTATGCATCGGGTCGAACCTTCTTGTACGAATTTGCATGCGTTTTCCAAGTCGAGATGCCAGATTGAAAGCAAAGTCCATGCAAGCATCCTTATCGTATAGTTGAATGGTGCTCAAACGCATTACTTCAATGCCCTGCCTTTCAAGAATTGCAGACCGCATTATATCTTTACCTTGTTCTGATGGACTGCTGTGAAAAGCAAAGCTTTCATATTCTACGGCCAACCTTGCTGATTTGTAATATAGATCTGCAAAACAACGTTTCTGTCTGAGACGTTTGCTGGCACCGTCTTTCAGCTTAATCTCGTGATTGAAAACAGCACCACTAAGCCCGTAACCACCTAACACATGTGGCAAAGTAAGAATCATATACGCCATCGATTCCATGATGGAAGCGGAACCGTCTTCAATGTATTTCACTCCTCTCAAAGCTTTGTAATGTCCACGATGGCCTGAGGTTTTCGCGAGAAAAGTATTGATCTTTTTCTTTGACGTGATCCCTTCAGAAGGCTCACCCGGCTGATGCGAACATAGCTGCAAACCAAGCAATATAAGCCGATGGACATCCAGTTTGCTTGCTAGTTGAAGAAACAGTAATTCCGGCGACGCAACCATTATACCGTCTCTTAAAACCACTGCCTCCGCAGGTAGAGGAAGCTCGCACAAGTGTCTTACCCGTCCAATTTTAGGAGAGCTTACACTTCGTTGAGAAACTGCAAAGCTGACTGGTTTTATTCCATGAATTTCAGGATCCAACACAGCCTCAATATATGGGATATTCCATAAGTCCGCCGCCGAATAATGGCTCAAATATTCCTTCATCATATAAGAATTATACCCGGTAGAGCACAGAGTTTCAAGCAACATATTGTAAATATAGAAATATATGTAATTCGACTAAAGGGAAGGATATAGATAGAAGCGCAAAAGCCAAAAGCGTATACTAAAGCGCAAAAGCAAAGCATAAAACCAAAGACTCTTAGGCTCCCTTTAAGAAGTATCCGCACCCCAAAGTGTTCATAATTTGGATTAATACAGTGTTATTTCGAGAATAATGCCTGTTTACGATCTAATAATGTGCAAATTTTTGATTAATACATGATTTCCTGTAAATATATGAACTTCAACCCTGTATTAATTCAAATTTTGAACATCTGACTTCATCCTTCTGTAGTAGATGGCTCCGAGATTGTTCGAGGAGCGGAAGACCGCCCTGATGGCTTTGATTGTCAACGTTGTTATCGTTACATATACGGTCACAAAAAAGAAATAACCGCCATACAAAGGTGCTCTTGTTAATTACACCAGTCCCTGTTTTAATACATCCGGCTCCATCTCCCCACCCATCCTTACAGGATATTCTGTGGAACTTAATGCTC
Organism: uncultured Oscillospiraceae bacterium; assembly: GCA_964387185.1. Classification (GTDB taxonomy): domain Bacteria; phylum Bacillota; class Clostridia; order Peptostreptococcales; family Anaerovoracaceae; genus UBA1426. Next base: position 1,815 of record CAYLVS010000120.1, read on the forward strand.
CTTAGACGTTAGAATACAGCATCAATTCCAATACGATCACCACACAAGACACCGGATAAGATACCCAGAAGTCATATACAGCCAGCTTTTCTATATTAGTCCGTTCTTTCCTTATGATTATTCTCTCTATACATTGCCCCAGCAAGGCGATGACCACAAGAAAAACAATCGTAGCGGCTCCCATTTGAAGTTTGTGATTCAGACCCAAATAGTATACGGTGCCATCCTCCATGCCGGTAACCAGATTGGCCCTATAATAAGGATATAAGTACACAGTGGCAGCTGCAACGAGAACCAGAATACCCCCTCTGAGAAGATGCTTAAACTGAAGTGAAAATCCTTTTGCAGTTTTAAGTCCATAGAATATATAACAGCGTTCCACAAGCAAAGCTAATATAAGTACCCAAGCAACTTCTCGCAGCTGATACGAAAAAGAAACCAGGATAAACGGGATGGTTATGACACACATTCTTGCAATCCAGAATTCATACATCTTGTATTTATCGATGTTTTCTGCGATCGACAGTTTTTTATTATAAGGGATTAAAAGGATATGTAGTGGGAGCAGAACAATCACTACGACCTTAGGCGCAAAGATATACCAGGATACAATAAAGGCAATTAAACTCAGATCGCTTGCAATTAATACAAAATCGATCGTTGAATCTTCATTTCGTATTTTAGACTCGTTGTTATCTAAAAACATATGCCCGTATCCTTCCCAACTGACGATTTTCACTAATTCTCTTATGTCTTCTCACAAAGGTTAAATTTTATCGAGATTATGTATTGCTCTCTATTCACTGTTACCTCCTTCAATATCCGGTACTCACCTGAAGAGTAGTTGTACTTTTCAGGGCTAAGATCACATAGGAAGACACGTGTCGAACCGGTCTCGATCTTCAGTCCGAGCTGATTGAAGAAAATATCCAGCGGAATATTGGCCCAAGCACCGTCTTTGAGCACTTGGACATTATATGATTCTCCAGTAATTATATCCTCTTGTAAATTGTTCGTGATACTCAACTCAATCGTCTCTAAACCAATGGTAAAATCATTTTCCTTTGAAACAAATGCACATCCTTCTTCATCGGGGACAAGCGTATTTAGCACCACATTCACAATGACGTTTCCCTTTTTTTACAGTTTAATAGATCTTATTGTGTGGATTCCTCAGAGGAAAAGTGGTAAGATTGTTCTTAACAGATACAGGCAGATAAAGGACAGTTATTATGAAGAAAACCCCTCTTGGCAACACAGGTCTCACAGTTTCACAGATTGGCTTTGGCGTCCTGACCATAGGAGGCTCTCAGTTGAATTTGCCCCTTTCGGAAGGGGCAGCGGTGCTTCGCCATGCCCTGGAACGAGGGATCAACTTTCTTGACACCGCACAATACTATGGCACCTATCCTTACATACGGGTAGCCCTCAAAGGAACAAAATTTGATCCGGTCATCGTCTCCAAATGCCTTTACGGAAGTTACGAAGAGATGCAGGAAGCTATTGAGGAAGCCAGAAAAGAACTAGATCGGGACGTGATCGAGGTCTTTCTCATGCACGAGGTGCGAAGTGATCCGGACTGGGATTCCCGCGCCGGGGCTTGGGAATGTCTCCAGGATTTTAAGGCAAAGGGAATTGTAAAAGCTGTTGGCATTTCTACCCATCACGTGGATGTAGCTCACCGTGCTGCGATCACTCCCTCAGTAGACGTACTCTTTCCTCTGATCAACTTCAAGAGCCTAGGCATTCGGGATGGTCAAGGACCGGGTACCAAGGAAGACATGGCCCATGCTATAAAAGCCGCTGCAGAAGCCGGTAAAGGGGTCTTTGGGATGAAGGTCTTCGGGGGTGGCATCCTGACAGGAAGCTACCGGGAAGCCATCCAATACGTGAGAGATCTGCCCGGCATTTCTTCCCTCATGGTTGGCTTTGGCTGTACAGAAGAAGTGGATCGAATCATCGAATTGATGGAAGATACCCTTGCTCCCGACTATGTACCCGACATGAGCAAAAAGCGGATCTTTATCGACCAGGGAGACTGCGAAGGCTGCCGGGCTTGCTTACACCGCTGCCCCAATCACGCCATTTATATGAATGAAACAGGCCAGGCAAACGTGCGATACGACATCTGCCTGACCTGCGGTTACTGCGCTCCTGTCTGTCCGGTCCGCGCAATTATTATGTTATAAATCGTTGGAAGTTTGAAATACGCATCCTTGTATCGTTGCGCTTCCTATTCCTCCTCGTCGTGGTCGTGT
>CAYLVS010000120.1:4082-5693 GCA_964387185.1 uncultured Oscillospiraceae bacterium
GGTCAAAGCCTTTCAATCCTTCCAGCTCAAGCCCGTGTTTCTTTGCATACATGTAAATCGCAGTCTTGATCGCCTGCTCAGCCAATACCGAACAGTGTACCTTGGGGCCCGGGAGCCCTCCCAGTTCCTCTACAAAATTGGCATTTGTCAGTTTGAGCGCATCTTCCAGAGTTCTTCCTTTGATCATATCTGTAGCTACGCTGGAGGAAGCAATTGCAGAGCCACATCCAAAGGTTCTGAACTTGGCATCTACGATCACGTTATTCTCAACTTTAAGGGATATCTCCATCATGTCACCGCAAACGGGGCTTCCATAAGTACCTACTGCATCGGCGTTTTCAATGACGCCGGTATTTCTTGGATTGGTGAAATGGTCCATAACTTTTTCGTTGTACATACCCATCTTCGTATCTCCTTTCTACATATTAAGCTTGACAGTTGCATTTTTGTGCGGTTTCCATTACGTGATCTTTATCAAAGGGCGAAAAAGATCTTAATTTTTCTACAATTTTTACTAGCTCAGCTACCACATAGTCTATATCCTCTTTTGTGGTAAAGTCACCCACTGTGAAACGCACGGAGCTATAAGCCTGCTCAATGGGCAATCCCATGGCTGCCAGCACATGAGAAGCAGAAAAGCTGGCTGAGGAGCAGGCAGAGCCTGTGGATGCGTAGATTCCGTGTAGATCCATATAGAGGATCATGGCCTCGCCTTCCACATAGTGAAAAACCAGATTCAGGTTGCCCGGCAAACGGTGCTCTAAGGATCCGTTCACGTCTACATCGGCAAGCTTGCTTTGAATTTCTTTTAAGAAATAGTTTTTTAACTCAGAGACCTCCCTGATGTGCGTATCCAAGTTAAGCCTGGCCAACTCACAGGCTTTTCCGAAGCCTACGATGCCGGTAAGGTTTTCCGTTCCGGCTCTCTTTTTATATTCTTGCGCACCGCCCTGCAACAGATTTGTTATGACGAGCCCCTTGCGGATATAGAGGGCGCCTACCCCTTTGGGTCCATAGATCTTATGGCTGGAAATGGACATCATGTCCACACCCAAATCCTTCACATCGATGGGCACGTTTCCTAAAGCCTGAACAGCATCCGTATGGAAGAGGATCCCCTTTTCCTTTGCCATTGCAGCAATTTCTTTCACGGGCTGAATGGAACCAACCTCATTGTTTGCGAACATAATGCTGATCAAAACCGTTTTATCGGTTATCGCTTCTTTCAGCTGCTCTAAAGATATAATGCCATACTTGTCCACATCAAGATAGGTTACTTCATAGCCTTCCTTCTCCAGATACTCGCAGGTATGGAGCAAAGCATGATGTTCTATCTTGGTTGTTATAATGTGGTTTCCTTTGGCTTTTCTGGATTTCACTGCACCTACGACTGCCCAGTTGTCTGCCTCTGTGCCTCCGGATGTAAAGTAAATTTCTCTATCTTGAGCACCAATCAGTTCCGCAACCCTTGACCTTGCCAGCATCAGACCTTCCTTTGCTTCAAAGCCCTTTGCGTACAGACTGGAGGGATTGCCGTATTTCTCAGTGAAATAAGGAAGCATTTCCTCCAACACTTCCGGCAGCCCCTTTGGGTGGACGGTGACGATGGGC
>CAYLVS010000121.1:0-5687 GCA_964387185.1 uncultured Oscillospiraceae bacterium
ATTCCCCTTGTTGGTCTGAAGGACGGTGCAGGCCCAGTGCAGTATAAATAGAAAGGAATATAATCGATCATGTTTATAACAGTCTTCCTGTTACTCGGAGGAGCCGGTCTTCTCATGTACGGAATAGAGATCATGAAGGATTCCCTTGAATGGGTATCGGAAGGCAGAAGCCAGAGACTGATAGAGGCTTCCGGTTCCAGCATAATAAAAAGCATCCTTGCGGGTATTGTAGTCACCGGTATCAACCAGAAGAGCAGCGCTACCACCATTATGGTTGTGGGGATGGTGAACGCAGGCATGGTTTCTCTCGCGCAGGCAGCGGGTGTCATAATGGGCGCAAATATCGGCACCACCATTACTGCCCAACTCTTAGCCTTTCGATTGGAATACTTTGCCCCCTGCATCGTAGGTGTTGCTGCGGTTTTTTGGAAATATGCCAAAACGAAACGAGTTCAATACTCGGCTGAGATTTTTATCGGTTTCGGCATTCTGTTCATCGGTATGATCTTTTTGGAGCAGGGCTTGGCTTATTTTAATGTCGATGCTGCCCAAGAGTACTTGGCGGCTTTTTCTCGCTCCTACAGCTTAGAATACCCAATTCTGATTCTGGTAGGTTTTGCTGCTACAACAGCTGTTCGTAGCAGCAGCCTGCTCTCCGGTGTTATGATTGCCATGTCTGCCAAGGGCTTGCTTACAATCGAAATGGGCATTCCGCTTATACTGGGTATCAATATAGGGAAATGTATGACGGCCATCATTGACAGCCGGTCAGCGGGAAGGACAGCCAAAAGAGCTGCGGTCATTCACCTTTTGTTTAACACAACGGGCACGATTTTGGTCGCTGTTTTTTTCCAGACTCTATTTGCAGATCTGATGCGGTTTCTTGCAGAGGGAGACGTACCCCGGCAAATCGCCAACGCTCATACGATTTTCAATCTGGGTACTGCTCTGCTCTGCGCACCTCTGGTTAACCTATTAGTGATAGCCTCCGATAAACTGGTGCCCGCGAAGGAGCATCAGGAGCATCAGGAGGAAAACCTGGATGTACGGATGCTGGAGACGCCCGGACTGGCGCTTGCCCAAACATACAACGAAATCATTGAGCTGGCAAAAATGAGCTTTAAAAGCTATGAAATCAGCTTTCACTGCGTCCAACAATCGGATGAGAGGGATCTTGACAGAATCCGGGAGCAGGAGGACCGGATACTCGGCGTAGAAAAAGATATTGAAGTATATCTCGTTAAGCTTGCCCAGAAAAATATTACTAAACAGCATCATGAAATGCTGAATCTCATGCTGGGGGTCATCAATGATATAGAGAGGATATCAGACCTTTCCGTTACCATAGCCGAGCTTGCCATTTACAAGAGGGAGAACGGTATTCTCTTCAGCCTGCAGGCAGAAAGAGAAATAGAGGAGTTTCATCAGCGGGTTTCCCAGAGCCTGGGCGATGTAACAGAAGCCTTGAGAAAACGCGATGGGGCTCTGGCCAATACCATCTTCCCTGCGGAAATTAAGATCAAAGCCATGGAGAAGGTTCTAAGGGAGAATCATATTGATCGCTTATCCAAAGGGATCTGCCACCCGGGATCCGGGGTTCTTTTCATAGATATTATCAACAGCATGGAGCATGTGGCGCAGCACTTGAGGAAAATAGGCTACTTTGTAGTGGAGGCGGCAAAGTACTAAATTTATATTTCAGTTTTCTGTGGTCCTGTATTATGGTATACTAATTAGAGTATGTTACTATAATCTGCCTTCCCGAGTTATGATTTTCCCTGTTAGCTAAGGAGATTAAGCGCTGTTATGAAACTGGGTTATGAACTGACAATTGAACAATCTCAGAAACTGGTTATGACGCCTGAATTGATTCAGGCTATTCAGTTGCTGCAATTCAATACCCAGGAACTGGACAGCTATGTGCAGGAGCAGATCTTGGCTAATCCTGTCCTAGAGAGGGCAGAGAAGGCCGAAGGCGATAATCAAGAGGGCGACCACTCCGAAGCAAGCGATACGGACGAGAGCAGGAAGAAGGACCAAGAATCGGAAGCAGCGAAAGATGATCAGGAATTCGACTGGGAAGAATATTTCAGAGAAAAAGGATATGACGATATCAGTTACAAGCAGGGCGGGGTCAATTATGATGACCAAAACGACTATTCCTATGAACAGTATGTGCCCTCTGAGACCAGCCTGACCGATCATTTGATGATGCAGTTGGACTTCGTTCACATGAAGCCGGCATGCAAGATGATTGCACGCTATTTGGTTGAAGCATTGGATGAAAACGGATACCTCACATCGTCAATACATGAGGTAAGCCAAGTGTTCCGGGCCAGGGAAGAAAAGGTAGAGGAAGCTTTAGGCGTGATTCAGGGCTTTGAACCGGTGGGGGTGGGGGCAAGGGATTTGAAAGAATGCTTGCTGATACAGCTTCGCGCATTGGGAAAGGACAAACCTGAGGCACGACAGATTGTCGAAAATCATCTGGAGGATATCGGGGCCAACCGACTTTCAAATATTGCGAAAGCATTGGGCATCTCCATAAAAGAAGTACAGGATATCAGCGATGACATTAAATGTCTGGAGCCCAAGCCCGGAAGACAGTTCGGAAGCGCCGGGGACAACCGCTATATCATTCCCGACGTTACTGTCGAAAAAGTTGGCGATGAATACGTCGTCCTTGTAAATGACAGTACTGCACCACGGTTGAACATCAGCCCCTATTACCAGAAGATGCTTCTGGATGCGGACAGGGAATCCAACATTACCAAATTCCTTTCCGGTAGGTTGAATTCCGCTCTTTGGCTGATCCGTAGCATTGAGCAGAGAAGGCAGACCATTCACAATGTAGTAACCGCGGTAGTTGGTTATCAGCGGGATTTTCTTGAACACGGACCAAAACACCTGAAAACCCTCACATTAAAGCAGATTGCCGACGAGGTGGGTGTCCATGAATCAACGGTTAGCAGGTCCATCAACGGTAAATACATGCAGACCCCTCGGGGACTCTTTGAAATCCGCTATTTCTTTACGAGCGGAGTCACCGGAAACGACGGTTCCAGCATCGCTTCCGAGAGCATCAAGACCATCATAAAAGAAATGGTGGACAACGAGGATCCTAAAGCGCCTCTTTCCGATCAGGCTATTGCCGAATCCATGGTGGAATGCGGTATCGAAATATCCAGAAGGACCATTGCCAAATATAGGGATGAGATGAACCTCCCTTCCTCAACGAAACGAAAGCGCTTTTGATGAATAAAACATACATAATTAAATAAATGAACAAACGGAGGAATGACAAATGAGAACAAAAGTTGGAATCAATGGATTTGGACGAATCGGGCGCAATGCATTTAAAATCGCTGTTGAAAACGAAGAGAACTTTGAAATCGTAGCCATTAATGATATTACCGACCCTAAGACCTTAGCGCATCTTTTGAAGTATGACAGCTGTTTCAGCAAATTTCAAGGAACTGTAGAGGCCAGAGAGGATGCAATCATCGTAAACGGCAAAGAAATCAAGATTTTAGCCATGCGGAATCCGGAAGAGCTGCCTTGGAAAGAGCTGGGAGTCGAGGTGGTTTTGGAATCCACAGGGCTTTTTACAAAGAAAGCAGATGCAGAAAAGCACATGAAAGCAGGGGCAAGAAAAGTCATTATTTCTGCGCCCGCAACAGATGAGGACATTACTGTCGTTATGGGCGTAAATGATGATAAATACGATCCGGATAATCACCATATCATTTCCAATGCATCCTGCACCACCAACTGCCTGGCACCCCTCGCCAAGGTCATTGACGAGGAGTTCGGTATCGAGAGAGGATTGATGACTACCATCCATTCCTATACCAACGATCAGAAGATTTTGGATCTACCCCATAAGGACCTGCGCAGAGCCAGGGCCGCCGCCGTATCTATGATTCCCACCACAACAGGGGCAGCAAAAGCAGTTTCACTGGTATTACCGCAGCTACGGGGGAAACTCAACGGCATGGCGATTCGTGTTCCTACTCCTGCAGTGTCCCTCGTTGATATCGTTTTTGAGCTGAAGCAGGATACCAGTAAAGAAGCCGTCAACGATGCCCTGAAGAGAGCATCGGAAGGCGAGATGAAAGGTATACTGGGTTTTTGCGACGAACCCCTGGTTTCCGTAGACTTCAAGCAGGATCCCAGATCATCCATCATCGACTCTCTGTCCACTATGGTGGTGGAGGGAAACATGTTGAAAGTACTTTCCTGGTATGACAACGAGTGGGGTTATTCAAACCGCGTGGTGGATGTGTTGAACATGGTAATTAATAAAGGTATATAGGTGAGATGAAGGGATGAAAAAGACGATCAAAGATGTAGACATTCGCGACAAGCGCGTGATTGTGCGCTGTGATTTCAACGTACCTCAGGATGAAAAGGGTGAAATAACCGACGATAGCCGGATTATCGCTTCCATTCCAACAATACGATACTTAGTAGATGAAGGTGCCCGGGTACTGCTTATGTCTCATTTAGGCAGACCAAAAGGGGAAGCGAACATGAAGTTAAGCCTGCAACCCGTGGCGCAAAGGCTATCCTCGCTTATGGGAGAGGATGTTTTGTTTCACAGCACCCCATCGGTAGTGGATGATGAGGTTCGAGACATTGTAGCTGAGATGAAGTCGGGACAGATCCTCCTTCTGGAGAACGTGCGCTTTCGAAAGGAAGAGACGAAGAACGAGCCTAACTTCTCAAAGGAACTGGCAGAGCTGGCGGATATCTATGTGAACGATGCCTTTGGCTCCGCGCACAGAGCACACTGCTCCACTACCGGTATTGCCGAATACCTGCCCGGCGTTTCCGGATTTCTGATGCAAAAGGAGCTGGCGTTTTTAGGGGATACCCTGGAAAATCCCAAAAGACCTTTTCTGGCCATCATGGGGGGAGCAAAGGTGAGCGACAAGATTCCCGTCATCGAAAACCTGATGAAAAAAGTGGATTCCCTTATTATCGGCGGTGGCATGGCCTACACTTTCTTGAAAGGGCAGGGCTATGAAATCGGCAACTCTCTATTGGAAGAGGACATGATAGAGATGGCGAAAGCCCTTCTTGCAAAAGCGAAGGAGCAGGGTGTTACTCTATTGCTGCCTGTGGATATACTGACAGCTGCTGCGTTCAGTAATGATGAGGAAGGGGTCCTATACGATATTAACCAAATGCCATCGGACCGGATGGGTCTTGACGTGGGAGAAAAGACACTGGAGCTGTTCCGAAAGGAAATCAATAAGGCCGCTACCATCGTATGGAATGGTCCCATGGGCGTATTTGAGATGTCTCACTTCGCAGGAGGGACCAGGGCAGTAGCTGAGGCTATGGCTGAAAGTGAGGGTATCACCATCATAGGAGGAGGCGACTCCGCCGCGGCAGTGCGGCAGTTTGGACTGGCAGAAAAGATGACACATATATCAACGGGAGGCGGAGCTTCTCTTGAGTTTCTAGAAGGCAAAGTCTTGCCTGGAGTGGCAGCTCTTCAAGACAAGAATTAATAAAAACAGAAGCAGGAGGACAAGAGATGAGGATGCCATTTATAGCCGGAAACTGGAAAATGTATAAAAATGCGAAAGAAACAGCAGAGTTTGCCCGGGCGTTTAAAAATATCTACCTTGCTTCGGATGTGCAGGTGGCCATCTGCGCGCCCTATACACAACTGGGGA
>CAYLVS010000122.1:0-5678 GCA_964387185.1 uncultured Oscillospiraceae bacterium
TGCAGTCCCTCGGGCATTTCCTCAAAATCCTTAAAGAGCTTCGGATAGATTTGTTTCAACGTATTAGCAATGGGATCCTCATTGTCCACCAGATAGAAGTTGGCAGCCCCATTATATGCATCCACAACCACCTTGATGGAGTTCCGGATGTAGTTAACGTTGCTCTCCGAGCTGAAAGGCTCCGAATAGGGGTAATAGTTGCTGTAAGTATAAGCATCCATCATCCAGTAAAGCTTTCCGTCTACGGTAACAATATACGGATCCGCATCATAGCTGAGGAAAGGCGCAATCTTCTGCACTCTGTCCTTGATGTTCCGGTGGATCAGAATCTTGGAGTCGCTGTCGATATTGTTGGATACCAGGATTTTCAAGCTCTGCTCCCGGATTGCGAACATGACACGGTTCAGAAGGTTTAAGTTAATTCCGGCATCTCCTTCATAGGTATTGTATACGTTCGTATCTCCACTTGGATAGTCAAACTCCAACTCGTCCGTATTGGTGATGATATAGTTGTTGGTCAGTTCGCCGAAGTAGATCTCCGGACGGTCGATGTTGATTTCCTCAACATCGGACACGGGAGGAATGCTCTTGATCAGCATATCCGGCTGACCGCTTTCCGTCACCTTATCTACCCTGGAAAGAGTGATACCGTATCCGTGGGTGTACTTGAGATGCTTGGAAAGCCATGGCTGATTTATAATCTTTGTCTCGTCGATTTCACGGGCAGACAAGAATGTCTGGGTGTATTCCCCATTGACCATGTAACGGTCCACATCCACGTCATTGAACTGATAGTAAGTCCGGAGATTCTGTGCCTGGTTGTAAAACTTCTCTGCAGGTTCAAAGTCATTAATACGAATGTTGGAAATGGTGCCCATGTTGTTCAGTATGTCTTCCTTCGTGAGCGTATTGGATGCGGCAAACTCTTTGATGGAAATGTCCTGCAGATCGTAGGCATGCTGTGTATAGGTGATGTTGTTCTTCAAATAGAGGGATTCCTTGTTGATCTCATCGGGAGATACAATAAGGTTTTGAACCATAATAGCCGCTCCGCTCCCCGCAACGGAAAGGATGATCATAATGAGAGGAACTGCAAGCATCATCTTAACCTTCTTCTTTTGGAAGCCGATCACAAAGGTCACTGCCGCCACAAGGGATAATGCGATTAGCGCTCTGTAAACCCAAAGGGTAACGTTGATGTCCGTGAAGCCCGCTCCATACAACACGCCGGTGCCCGAATACAGCAACTGGTATTGCTTGAGCCAGAAATTCACGCCCACCATCAAGAAAAAGATAACACTGAGTATATTGATTTGCTTTGAAGCAATTGCCAGTAACTGTTTCAGATTATCTTTATCCAGCTGCGCTCCTCCCCCAGGGCGTCTCGGCGGAGTATTAAAGCCTTTGAACATGCCACCCAGTGCATCATTGACGTTTTGGCCAAAGGCTCCAAAGCCTTGGGTGAAATTACCGGTGTAACGCTGTTCCCCGTCCTCATTTTGCTGAAACTCGCTGCCTTCCTTCTGCTCAAATATCTTTGGTCGCCTCAGAGAAAGTAGAATGGAATAGAACAGTAGCGTGATAATGACAAAGGCAACGATAACCCCGATGAGAATCTGGTTGGCATGGGTAATCAATTCCAGTCTGAAGACATAGAAAGAAATATCCATATTGAAAATGGGATCAGCTATGCCAAACTCTGTGCTGTTGGAGAACTTCAGGATGTCAAACCATAGTCTGGTTACGGTTGACAGGGTAATCAGGATTCCGAAAGCAACACTGATACCCAACCCCATGTAGTTCAGCGTTTTTTCCTTCATCGGCGGGTTGTCGGCAATGTCCACGCGCTTGTAATATCCCTTCTTCAACCCCATGAGATACACATAGGACAATCCGGTGAGTATGATGAAAGTAGGTATTCCCAGTTTCAGCTGTGTAAACAGTTGCTTGAAGAATACGCTGGTATATCCCAGTTCTCTAAACCATAGAAAATCTGTGATAAACCCTATCGCTGCCCCAAAGATCCCCAGGGCTATCACCAGGATAATAATTACCAAGGTAAGTCCGATTCGTTTCTTGTTCAAAAAATCACTCCTCCTTTTTTCTGCTGTCTATTTCAGCAGGCTTTCGAGTGCAGCAAGCGCTTCTTCAGGAAGCTGGTCCCTGCCACCCTTGAATTCCTTCAACGAGTTCAGGTAGTTGATCCTGTTTTCCACGCTGTTTTGAAGCAGTTCTACATAATCCGCATCTTTGAAATCCGGGATAAAGCCTTCAACATCCATTGTTTTCATACCCGGGTACTCTCCAAAGTTCTTAAATTCAGCGGTTTCATCCACGATCTGTTCAATAATACCGATGGTCACCTCTTTTGGAATCTTGCGGTCGAGGAAATGACCGGTATTAATAATATAGCATACAACGTGTCTTTCTTCAAAAAGAGCCTTGAACTTATAGTAATCCTGATTGAGCGCGTAGGTGCGGAAGGGGTTTGCGTATGGCTCAAATACCAGCGCATCCTTGTCTACGCCCTTAAGCAATTTTTCTGCTGTGGTCCGCTTGGTAGCCAGGCATGCACCCATAACGGAGGCCAGCACGGGATCCTCAAGTTTGATTACCGGCGGAAGGGAATGGTCTTTCATGAGCCAGACCACAGTATTAATGGGTTCTTCCAGTTTGTCCACACGATTGGCTGCCCAAAGCTTAGACTTAATCGCGCGGCCGTTACCGTTGCGCACATCTTCAGTTACGGGAACCAGCTTACCGTCCGCGTCGATGGTCGCTCCGCAGTTCTGCATGGTGATCAGATACTTATTATCCCCGGATGTCAGAGGATAATCCTGGGTCTTATCGAAATAAGATGGTTCCATCGCTACCGTGGAGCCGTTTTCAGTGGAAATAACGTAAGCATCATCGTGGAGCACTGTCACATCATATTTCCCGTCATGCTTTGCATGGGTCAATGTGGATTTGCCTGAGCCCGATAAGCCGAAAACGCCCATCACGTGCTTCTTTCCATCCTTGCGAACCATGCGTTTCAAGCCGCCGTGGCAGGAAGCATACCCGTTTCGGTTAGCCACACCCCAGGCAAGGGTAAGCGTGCCTTTCTTATGCTCGCCGAAGTAGCGAAGCCCCAGAAGCGCGGCGCAGTTGTGCTCCGGGTCAAAATAGGCGATTCCGTTGGGATATCTGGAATCTCTCCAATCGGGATCCGACAGGATGTAGATGTCCGGTTCGTTGCCGACGGGAACGGATTCCGCATACATTTTATTGTAGAAATCATTGATATACTGGAAGTTTAAAAGCCAGTTATACATGGTGTTTTCGTAGGTCTCCGGTACCAGTAGATTTGCTTTTATTATGAAATCTTTATCCAAACCGATATATGCTTGGGTATGAAGCATGTTCTTATATCTGGTTCTATAGGCCGCTTCTCTGAGGATCGCTGCGTAATCGGCTTCCACGACTCCCTTTTCACCCAGAATAATACGTGCACCCGCAAACCTACCTACGGTCTCGCCGTCGTTAAAGAGAAGAATTTGAGCATCGTCGGGCAGGCCAATCTCTTCCGGCTTGTAGACGGGCAAGTCCAGAATCATAGTTCCCGTGGATTCCTTTGCCATTCGGTAAGCCTCTTTCAAATCGAGGACCTTTTTAACATTGTTACCATAAAACGCAGTTTCAATGGTCGTGCGCGATGGGGAAAATGCAATGTGACCCAGACCGATTTCTTCTCTTGCAAACATTGATTTTGTTGACATTTTAACCTCCAATATTTTTTTATGAAACACTACCGCTTCGGGGGCAGGTTTCTAATTGTAATCTTAGTAATTGTAGTAGCGAACGATCATCATCTCTCCGTCAACGGGCTCCAGTTGATAGATCCAGTTGTATTTCTTAACTGTAGTTTTGCTGCCCTGTGCTTCCTCTATTTCTTCATAAGTCCAGGCGTAGAAAGCCTTCTCTCCCTGCCGAATCTCACCGATCTCTAGCAACCGGAAGGTCTGCTCCACCTTTCCGACTTTTGAAAAGCCGACTGCGTTCTTGCGGGCCTGGCTTCCTTCTTTCGTCAACTCGATGACAGCATCGCTACCGCCGTTAACGTAATCGATCCACTTGGAGTCAAAGTCTATGAGCGTCGCCACAATCTCCTTGTCGTAATACACGTGTTCTCCGTTGGACAGGGTTGTCCAGTGGTTGTTCTCTATGGGCTTGGAGTTGGTGATGTCCGCTTCGGCATATTTCGTGTCAGACTTCCAAACCAGGCTGTTGTTGGCTTTTACCGCAGCAATGTTTTCATTGCGGTCCGATACTGCGGTTATTAAGGTTTTTTTATCCGCTACAGGGGCGGGGTCCGGCTCGGGTGTAGACACTTCATCGATCCCCTGATCAGGGCCTTCTGTGTCCGGATCTTCTGTGTCAGTCGGGTCAGGTACCACCTCCGAGTCCACCTCTTCGTCCGCTCCCAGACCCTTAATGGCGCTAATTGCGCCATCTTTCCAGTCCACCAAGGTTTCACTTACTGTACTGTTAATTGCTTTCGCTTGTTCGGCTGCCGCGCTCCCCGGCATGAAATACTGAATGCCCAACAGGGTGGCTTCCGCCAACAAAGCAATGATAATCAGTGCTAGGACGGCCTTTCCTATGTAGCCTCCTCTTTTCCTTTCTGTTTCTACCCCTTCTTCCTTGGCATCAAACCAAAGCGGTATGAGTTCCTCTGTCGGTGGCTCCGGCTCGGGAGCAGGTTCAGGTTCAGGATCTTGAGTAGGTTCAGATTCAGCGTCCGGCTCGAAAGCAGGTTCCGGTTCAACGACCGGGTTGGGGTCGGGCTGCGACTCAACATCCGGCGCATTCTGTGCCGGTTTTTCTAAGTTGCCTACCCAGATGACTTCCGGCTCTTCCTCTTCAATAAATTCTTTTTCTAGTGAATCCTCTCCCGCGATCACTTCAGGAAGTACTTGCTTCGGAGCTTCTTCCGAGGCCTCTAAATCGATCCGGTCTGCTAAATTCATTTGTCCTATGTATGGATTTCCCATTGGATGGGGATTTTCCGCTATTTTTTCATATTCTCTGTCAAGAAGCTTCTGAAAATCCTCGCTTGCTTTGTCAAAAGTAAAGTATTTGTTCAGCTCCCTTGTTAAATCCGAAGGTCCCTCTGCAACTTCAAGGGTCTCTGTGGAATCGGCAGGCATCAATGCGCTGTCTTTCGAGGCGTCTGTATCTGCAATTTTCCAATCGAAGTCTATGTCTTCTGTCTTTCTTGGTTTTGGAAAGCCCTTTAGATTCCAGTCAAATCCAGCTTCGCCTGTTTCTTTTGTTTCATTTTCTTTGATTTCATTTTCTTCTATTGGTTCTTCCTGCGCAACAAAACCGCCCGGCTCTGCCTGCAGGGTTTGCTCGTCTGATGTTTGAGGTTCGTTGTTGTCCCCTTCTTTCAATGGGTCTCTGTATTCTTCACCGAACATAGTTCCTCCTCAGCATCCGGCCTGTTTCATAACTCTTCAGTACCTGTTTTTGTTGTTTGTATTACCCTACATTATAATACAAGCCTACATATATAGCAATTATTAGTACTCCGTAACGCCTAATTAGTTTACATATGCTTGCCTATTTTCCCAATTGCGTTGTTGTCGTCGCTCACCATAGCTACGGCTATGCCTCGTTCCTCCGCCTTGCACTTG
>CAYLVS010000123.1:0-5637 GCA_964387185.1 uncultured Oscillospiraceae bacterium
ACGCTAAATGTGCAAGGATAACATTTATACGCAGACCACTCAAACAGTAGCAGCGGACTACGCTGCATGAAAAATACCCGTACTTGTACGGGTATTTTTCATATGCTCTGTCACTGCTCCTTTCCCGCACAGATTTCTGTAGCTTTGCGGGGACCTCTACAAACATGTCTCGAACTCTAATACGTTGTGGGAGGCATCGGATGCCTATAATGATTTCAGGCCCTGAGGGTAGCATTGGTCTGGAAAGCACACAAGAGGGCTTCCGTCCGATTACCGGGGAATCCGGCAGACGTGAAAAGAAAAAAGACCCACTTGCCGTTCTTATCCAGATGATTAACGAGAAATATGGTACAGACTTTACGGAGATGGACAAGGTTCTGTTGCAAATCGAAAATGATTATGCCTCCGAGGAAAAATGGCGCAGTTACGCTACAAACAATGACCGTAAAACCTTTATGCTACTGTTTGAGAAAGACTTTCCCGAAATGGCGGCTACTCGCTATGAAAAAAACGATGATTTTTTTGTGAGAATGTTCTCTGACCCCGATATGATGAAACAAGTCATGGATTCCATTGGCTCGGTATTATATGAGCGTTTGAAAAAGAAGCACACATATAAGAAGCCGGAAACCAAACTGGGAAAGGTTGCCGAAGGCCCCGTCCCTTATGAAACGGATGATAAGATAAAATAGCTAGGTCGTCTTATGTTCTGCCATAAGGACAGGAAATTTTCGCCTTAAGGTGGAAATTAGATTTTCTATTTGGTAAAATGATATTAATAGGAGAAGGAGGTACTTTAGAGATGGATAATATAGAATCAATAGCCCTTGAGGTTTTAAATGTATATCCTGTTAGACGAGCGGCACTCTTCGGTTCAGCTGCTCGCGGCGATATGTCTGCCGGCAGTGATATTGATATGTTAGTCGAATTTTTACCTGACTCTCGTGGAATTTTATTTTTTAGTTTACAAGCTGATTTGGAAGATGCCTTTAATAGGTCTGTAGATTTAATAACTTTTGATGCTTTACAGCATGAGGCTAAGGAGCAATTTAGAAAAAATGTTCTGCAAGACGTGAGGATAATATATGAACGAGAGAGTTAAGTCTATATTAGAACATATGCTAGAGGATGCAAAAGATATAGTAACATTTTCACAAACAGCTGGCTCTTTGAAGGAATTACGTAAAAATTCCCTTATTAAAAAGGGCATAGTTATGTCTTTGCTTAATATTGGTGAACTGGCAAATAAGCTACCTGGCGAATTTACTGATGAACATTCCCAAATTTCTTGGCGTTCTATGGTGGGAATGCGGAATTTTTCTGCTCATGGATACCACATTATGAATTTGGAAATTGTCTGGGATACAGCCCAAACCTCTATTCCGGAATTGATAGATTTCATAGAAAAAGTATTTAAGGAAGAGACTCTTCTATGACAAATAACCACAATAGCTTTATTTGATAATGTTAGTTAAGTCGTCCTTATAAAATGAGAGGATATCCATAATTGACATTACTACCAAAGAAAAACAAGATGCATCACAGTGCATCTTGTTTTTCTACTTGACTATCTGGTTACCCCATACTTTATCATGCGAATTAAGTGGTAGCAAGATAAATAGTAGGGGGGATTTCAATGAGATTCAAGGCGGAAGTTTTATCTGTGGAAGAAGTGGAACTGGTTCATAGAAAGACCATGGATCTTCTAGAAAACACCGGCGTCTGTATTAAAAGCCAAAGAGCATTCAAAATGATGAAGGATGCCGGGGTACGGGTTGACGAAGAAACTATGCGGGTTTATTTGACAGAAACACGTGTTATAGAAGCCGTAAGAAGAGCACCATCTCAATTTGTGCTAGCAGGAAGAAATCCTCAATTTGACTATGAGGTACCTTCCTATGAAAGTCGCCATACCATGTCCGGCATCTGTACCAACATTTATGATCCCTACACCGGAGAGCGCAGGGAAAGCACCAAAGAGGATGTCCGGAATGTGGGAAGGGTGTTTCAGAAGGCTGAAACAGGTGTGGTGGCATGGACCGGTTGCTCGGCCTTGGACGTACCGGCAAAAACTCATTGCCTTCATGAGATGGTAGCAATCATTCAAGGAACTTCTAAGCATGTTCAATTTGAGCTGAGCAACGCCTTGGAAGCCGGTTACGCGAAGCAGATCCTGGATTTGATAGCCGGTTCAAAGGAGGCCTTTCTAAAGAGAAAATTTGCATCGGTATTGTATTGTCCGGTATCTCCGCTGACACATGTTTCTGAGATGCTGGATGCCTATCTGGAATTAGCGGACTATGAAGTGCCTGTCAACATTTACCCGATGCCCATGATCGGAATGACTTCGCCTGCCTCACTCTTTGCCACCATCGTTCAGATCAATGCAGAAGTTCTCTCGGGAATCACTATTTTTCAAACCGCAAGACCGGGATGGCCTGTAATCTACGGCGCAGCATCCGGTGCGGCGGACGCCAGATCCGGAGCCTATGTGAAGAGTGGAGAAGCGCCGCTGATCAGCCTCGGAGCCACGGCTATGGCAAGGTATTACAGTTTGCCCTGCTGCGTCACAGGAGGCGGGAGCTTTGAAACCATGCCTGCATATTTGGGTGGAGCCGATTTGATTGACGGCATCGGAACCTGCGACAACGGAATGGCGGTGAGTCTGGAGATGATTCTGACAGAAGATGAAATAGCCAACCGTATCCTTCGCATTTGTCGGGGAATCCGGATTGACGACCGCACAGATCTGGTTGACGAGATCAAGGAAGATGGGCCGGGAGGGGCTTTTCTCGCACATAAGTCCACTCTGAGGAATTTCCGGGACAACGACGAAATATACACTTCTAAGCATTTTCCATCCAAGCTCCGAGGAACCGTCAATGAAAAGTCAGACTCTATCGCCATTGCCAATAAACTGGTTCGGGAAATTCTTCAGGGACCGATAGAGGATGAATTATCTGAGGAAATCACGGTCGAGATGGACAAAATTTGCGCAGAGGCGGACGAGGCCGTTGAATCCGCCAAACAACAATCAGGAGGTATCACACATGAAATTCTGTTATGAAAACGCGTTGCCTTCCTATCAGCTTCTAAGCGCACAGGACCTGGAGCGTATTCACTCCGCTACCCTTGCTCTTATGAAAAACTACGGAGTGCGGGTCTATGGAGAAGAAGCTAAGGAAATATATCGAAATGCCGGCTGCAGCATTGATGAGAGCTCAGGGCTTATCCGATTTCCGGAGGAACTTGTGAATGACGCGATTTCCAAAACGCCTTCGCAGTATTCCATGTGCGGACGAAATCCGAAAAATGATTTTGTGCTGGGAGACGAGGAGGTTCATTATACATGTTTCGGAACGGGTATTGAGATTGTTGATCCGGAAACGGGCATTAGGAAGGCTTCGGATTCCACTGATCTTGGGAACCTGGCAAGATTTGTGGACGCCATTCCCGAGATTAACGCCTTTACCACGGCGGTTGCGTCTCAGGAGGCACCGGCTCATGTAAAGGATTTGTATGAAGCGCGGGCGGTATTCTGCAATACGACCAAACATGCGATTCTGGACGCGGAGAATGGAAAAAATGCGAATCTGGTCATAGATATAGCGGCCGCGATTGCCGGTAGCAGAGAAAAATTGCGGGAAAGGCCATTTTTGACACTGTGCATCTGCCCCAATAGCCCCCTTGAGATCCATGAGGGAGCGTCGGAGGTCGTTATTGAAACAGCCAAGGCGGGACTTCCCATCAGCATACTGTCCATGGGCCTTGTAGGGGGAACTACCCCAGCGACTCTTGCGGGAACTTTGGTGGTAACCAATGCGGAAATCCTGGCAGGCGTCGTTCTGGCACAGCTTGTGAACCCCGGAAATCCCGTTATGTATGGCAGCTCGACCACCATTATGGACATGCAGTATGCCAGCTCTCCGGTAGGTGCACCGGAGCATGGGATGTTTGGCGCTGCGGTGGCCCAGCTTGGAAAGTACTATAAGATTCCCACGAAGGTTGGAGGAACATAGGCTGACAGCAAATGCATGGATGCACAGATCGGCCATGAAAAAACCTTGACGGGCCTGATACCGACTTTGGCGAAAACAAGCCTCATTTACGGAATGGGCATGATCGAGATGGGAATGGCTGTAAGTTATGAACAGCTGCTGATGGACGCTGAATTTGTCCGCATGTTTAAAAGAGTGGAACAAGGCATCACAGTGAATGATGATACGCTGGCCCTGGAAGTGATTACCGCGGTAGGACCCGCCGGAAATTATCTTGGGCAGCGTCATACCCTAAAGAACATGAGAAAAGAAATTTCCACAGCGAAGCTGATCGATAGGAAATCATATTCCCGTTGGGAAAAGGAGGGCTCCTTGGATATGGTTCAGCGAGCCAATAAGGAAGCGAAGCGAATCCTTGCAGAACATGAGCCGGAATGGCTTGCTCCGGCCATTATAGAAAAGATTGACAGGATTATTGCTGAGGCGGAGAGGTAGGAGATTCCCGCATCAGCTATTCTTCGACTGCGACGGAAAGCCTCATCAGATAATCGTAGGGGTTCGACTTTGAAAAGAGATATAGCTGGTCCTGTTCGTAGATATCCCCCAGTAATTTGAGACTGCTCCGATCAAGATGATCCTTCAGCTGTTTATACGCGCTAGCCAAGGATTTGTAGGAGCCTCGATGATACATAACGGCATATTTCCCAGCCGGTTTCCGCCATATATTCGGACCGGAAATCTTACGAACAGGCTTGCTGCAGTAATAGTCAGACTGAAACTGACACCGCTCAAAGTTTTCTTTAAGGACGATTTCTCCGATGGGAAATACGTTGCCCAATTGATTTTGGCTGCAGAACGCAGTTAATTCTTCTATTTTGCTCCAGTAGCTGATATCGTTCATGTCATCCAGTGAGGGGGTGTCAGTGATTACCATGTATTCTTCATTGCACTGCTCCAGATAAAGCTTCCCTAAATCCACATGGAGCGATGTTTCAATGACACCGATGGTCATGTCTACGAATTCCCGAGTGGCCGACAGGCGCCGCTGCGTTTCCAACAGCTCAGATTGTTTATCCTTCAATAATTCCAGGAATTCCTGAGAATTCTGCCTAGGGCTGTATTCCTGTATTTCTTTTAAAGACATACCGATGGTCTTTAGGGTATTGATAATTTCGAAGATCATAACCTGATCAGTGGAATAGTAGCGGTATCCATTTTCGGCGATAAAATCAGGCTTGAGAATTCCGATTTGATCATAGTGGAATATGGTATCTTTTTTTACTCCGCACAGTGCGGCAAATTCTCCGGTGGTCAGATATTTATCCAAGATCATTTTCCCCCTTAACGATTGGGTTACCCATTACTTCATTGTACTGAACAGAAGCATTTTTTTCAAGCTCTCGTTATGGAATCGCCGACAATCGAAATCATGGAAAGAGCGGCATCCAAGTGAGCAAAAAAATCGATTGTATGCAACATTGTGCCTAGCGCTGGAGTAATTGTCCGGAAAATGTGCAAAAAATCCAGTTGTACGCAGTTTGTAAGGGAATTTATGTAAAATCTCAACGTACAAACGCAATATTTGCACAGATTTGCTTGAAATCCAGGTAACAGGATGAGAAATCAACGTACAAACGCA
>CAYLVS010000124.1:0-5632 GCA_964387185.1 uncultured Oscillospiraceae bacterium
CTACAGAGAAATTCGTATCCAGTGCTTACGACACTGCTATCTTTGAATGCACCGACGCAAGCATCCGCCAGGTATTAAACCACATTCAAAAGGAAGAACAGGAACACGGGGAACAGATCTTCAATTATATGCAGAGCCATGGCATGTACAGCGTACAATAGCCGGTAGCTTTTTTCAGTCGCACCTGAAAAAATGGTTGCTCTCCTTCCTAGGGGGCAACCATTTTGTATTATTATTTGTGAGTGTCCGTTGCCTAAAAACCCCCCTTGCCGGACTTCCGGCAGGGGGGGTATCGTTGCACAGCTGCAATTATGAGTGAGAGCTGTGCTTATGATCAATCTACATCCTCGAAATGAATTTTGCTGTTTTTCTGTAGCGCCAGATCGATGATTTTCTGAGCATCCTCTTTTTCGAAGATAAGCCGTTTCGACAAAGCCCTCCTCGTAAAATGTAGCACTATATACTTGGGATCCTTCACCTTTTCACTATGCAGGTTGGAGACTTCATCAAAGAGCCAGGCCTCCTTATACTTAAATAACACTGCATCATAGTGCACGATAACACCTTCCTCGCTAACCAGGGTGTACTTATTGAAAAAGGCTGACCACACCAGGATGGGCCCGAGTAAAACCCCAATGGGGGATTGAAACGCAATCCCGAGTACGACAATGCCCACGCCGAATATCACTGCTGCTATTCGCGTTGATAGCCTTCTCTTTCGATCATTTAACACTTTGAATTCATTCATTTCGATTATCCATTCTACTGTGTAACAACCCTGTCACACTTATTTTGCAGTCTCTTCAATTTTCTTCTTGTACTTGGGGTTCTTCTCCGGATCCACATACTTGACCCCGAAGCCCAAATAAGAAATTATGATTGCGTAGATAGGATTGATGACGTTCATAAAGGCATAGGGCCAGAAGTCCAGATTGTAGACTCCCAAAGTCGCCGCCTGATATGCTCCGCACCCGTTCCAGGGAACCATGGGCGACCAAAGCGTTCCGCCATCTTCCAGAGTTCTGGACAGGAAGCTTCTCTTAAGTCCTTTCTGGTCGTAGATTTTTGCATACATTCTACCCGGTACGATGATTGCCAGATACTGATCCGTAAGTACAAAGTCGCATACGATGCCCGTTATAATGGTAGCGGTAACCAGGCCACCAACCGTCTTGACTCTTTTTACCACACCACCCAACAGCACATCTACAAAACCTGATTTTTCAAGGATACCGCCAAAAGCCAGAGCAAAGATAATCAAACCAATAGTCCACATCATAGAGTCTAATCCGCCGCGGTTCAGCAGCCTGTCTGCAATCTCATTGCCTGTCTCAGCTTCATAGCCGTAGTGCATTGCTCCCAGCACATCAGCAAAGGAATTGCCCTGAGAAATCATGGCCACGATTCCCGCAATGGCTACTGCCAGCAATAGCGAAGGAATGGCAGGAATTTTCTTGATGGCCGAGAAAATGACCACAAGTACAGGGATCATAATCCAGACCTGGATGTTGAACTCACCGGCAATGGCATTCTGAATTTCAGTAACTGTATGAGCATCAAAGCCTTGGGATCCAACCCGTACGCCTACGATTGCATAGAGCACCAAGGCCATTAAGAAGCTTGGTAATGTGGTCGTCATCATGCTTCTAACATGCTCATAGAGTGGCGTTTCTGCAGTAGCTGCAGCAATATTCGTGGAATCAGAAAGGGGAGACCATTTGTCACCCATATAGGCTCCGGAAATTACCATACCGGCGGCAATAGCGGGATTAATTCCCAGACCGGCGGCAATACCCATTAACGCTACACCAACGGTTCCTGAGGCGGTCCAGGAACTGCCCGTTGCCAGACCCACAAGGGCGCAAAGCACGGCTCCGACAACCAGGAAGGCCGATGGGGAGATGAGAGCCAAACCGTAATAGACCATAGCCGGCATGGTCCCTGCCAGCACCCAGGTTCCGATGAGCATACCAACGATCATAACAATGATAAGTGCTTCTGTGGCTCTGGCAATGCTGTCCAGAACACCGGTAATGATGGCGTCCCAGCGATAACCGCAGCGGTATGCCATTAATGCAGCGACAGCACAGGAGACCACAATAGGAATATGTGGCTCAATGCCCCACCTGACGGTACATAGAATGATTAGGACCATCATAAATACCGCCGGTACCAGAGCTTCCCAAAGCTTTGGCAATCTCGTTTCTCTCATTTTGAAACACCTCCAAAATTAATTAAAATAAATTATATGCATAATTACATATCAAATTAACAGTTGTGGCGCTTTTTCACCGATCACAGGCCGCATTTCTTCCAGGGCCTCTTCTGTCATTTTCAGTCCGAAATCAATATCATACCGGCTCATAGCAGTTGACATGCAGAACATTCCTCTGGGTGCAATGAAAACACCTTTGGTAAGCAAGACCATGTATAGTAACTGATTCAGCCCCTCGTAAGAGGAGGCCATATCCCTATAGCTTATTACGGGCTTATCGGTAAAGACCGTGTTGTACAGGGATCCTACTCCGTTGACCTGTATTCTCATTCCCAACTTCTGTACCAATTGGTGGAGACCTGTCCGGAACCGTTCCCCAAGCTCATTCACATACGCCACGGCATCTCTGTCGTAAGCTGCCATGGTAGCAAGGCCTGCGGCCATGGTAACAGCGTTGCCGTTAAAGGTTCCCGAATGATACATCTTCTTTTCTCTCGGGTCGTAGAGCTTCATAATATCCCGCCTGCCGCCGAAAGCGCCTACAGGTGTACCACCGCCGATAATTTTACCTAGGGATGTTATGTCAGGTATTATTCCGAAGAGCTCTTGGGCTCCGCCGTAGGAGAGCCTTGCCGTTACGACCTCATCGAAAATCAGCAGGATGCCATACTGTTGGGTCAGTTCCCTGACCGCCGAGAGATATTCCGGAAGAGGCGTAATCTGCCCCGCAGATCCCATAACCGGTTCAATGATAAAGCAGGCAACTTCTTTGTAATTCTCTTCAATAATCTTTTTCGTTCGCTCTACATCGTTAAAGGGAGTGACGATTACATCCTTCAAAGCATTTTCAGATACACCCCGACTCTCGGGAATTACTTTGATTTTATCCAGAGTCCCCGCTTTTTTTAAGTTGGGATCCACACTGGCCTCAAAGACATCTGTCGTTCCGTGATAACCTCCTTCCGTTTTTATAATCTTGGATTTTCCGGTGAAAGCTCGTGCGATGCGGAGAGCGTGCATGTTGGCTTCTGTCCCCGAATTCGTGAACCGCACCAAGTCTAAACCGGGAAATCGCTCTACAAGAATCTTTGCAAGGTCGGTCTGCAGTTCAAAGGGTGCCGTATAAGCACTTCCCAGGGCAATTTGCTTGCGAACCGCATCTACGGTAGGCTTGTGTGCATGCCCATGGATTAGCGAAGTGTAGTTGTTTTGGAAATCCAACAGCTTATTGCCGTCCACATCGTAGATATATGCCCCATCCCCTCGCTCGATATAATGAGGAAAAGGGTCAAAATATGTAGCTGTTCTGGTGTCTCCCCCGGGCATGTAGTTACAGGCTTCAAGATGGAGTACCTGAGATGCTTTACGCTGCCTGGAATATTGTTCTTCAATGCGCTTTCTGAATTCTGTCTCAATGGGACCAAACATTTGCTTTCACCTCGGATTCTAACATAGGAATAGTTTTTTGCTTACTCATTAACACTGCAAAAGACATGCCATAGGTGCACTGTTGGAAACCCACCCTTTGATTTTATAGAGCGACATACAGACCGACTCATTCCACGGGCAACGAGTCGGTCTGTATATCGATTTCTTACAAATCACCTTATTAAAGTTGATATTTTTTCTTTTTTCTCATAAGAGCCGCCTGGGTAATTCCAAGAGACTCTGCTGCTTTTCGCGTACTTCCCCGGGATAGAAGTGCATCCTCTATCATTTGTTTCTCGTATTCATCCATAGCTCCACGGAAATCCCTCTCGCATGGTTCCGTATTGCGGGCTTCCTTATTTTGTCCAGCTGCCCTCCATTTACCGTGGCTACTGAGTTCTCGAATCACATCGCCCTGAGATATCATGTCTTCGTCGCTGTTGATCATGACTCGCTGCACGAGGTTTTCCAGTTCTCTGATGTTGCCCGGCCATTCATACTCCAACAAGTATTGAATTCCTTCATCGGAAATTTGCTTCCCCGTTTCATGTTTCTTATTAAAGTCGTTCACATAATACTCCAACAGAGGAATAATATCGCGCTTGCGTCTTCTCAAAGGCGGTATATGTAAGATAAGGACTGCTAATCGATAGTAAAGGTCCTCCCTGAATTCCCCCGCATCCATGAGGATCCGGAGGTTTTGATTTGTGGCGCAGAGTATCCTGACGTCCACCTTTACCGGAGTTTCTCCTCCTACACGATAAAACTCCTTATCCTGGAGCACGCGAAGTAGCTTTGCCTGCATTTCCACAGAAAGTTCGCTGATTTCATCCAGAAAGAGGATTCCCTTGTTGGCCTGTTCAAAATAGCCTCGCTTCCCTTTTGTGCTTGCTCCTGTAAAGGCTCCCGGCTCATAGCCGAAAAATTCAGATTCCATCAGAGAGGAAGGAATCGATGCGCAGTTCAATTTAACACAAGAATGCATATTTCGGGAGCTCAGGTTGTGAATCAGCCTGGCAACCCATTCCTTCCCTACGCCGGTCTCACCCTCTATCAACACGGAACAGTCGTATTTGGAAGCTTTTACAATTTGTTTAGACAGCTCATTCATTGATTGGCTCTTGTATATGAAATCGTAAGCCATAGGGTCCTGTTCCACACCTCCGCTCTTAGGCATGTCCCCACTGTTCGTTTTTATCATCGCTCTTTGTTTTCTGTTTCCGAGCCTGCCCAATCTGTCCGCACCAATGCAAACTTCGGAAAGCATCTCATACATAAATTTATCGTAATTGTCTGCATAGCCGTCTCCGCAGAGAATATTGAGATCTTTTCCCAAGCCTTCCGTAAGGAAGACCGCAATGTTATAATTATTGATCAGACTGGAAAAGAAAACCGTGCCTTTCTCTTTCGTGGTCAATACGTTAATTGCCTCCGCCCCTCTTGCATCCGCACAGTTAATGCTTAAATCGAACAGCTGAGGATGGGCCTTGATGAGCTTTTCTGCACATTTTAGCGTATGAGTGGGGTTCACAAAATCAATCTCATCAAAAACTCTTTCCAGGCTGACCATCAATTCCTTTCCGCTCGACGGGGCTTCACTCTCTTGCGTGTTGTAGATCAGTGCAGAAATACGACCCCTGCTTCCTACCGCCTTGCGGATCGAATAACCGTAAAGCAGAACGAGAAGTACATTGCTTCCTATCACGAGAAAATCCTTCTTTCCTTCTGCCAATCGATAGACGTGATAAATAGAAGAGGATTCCTCAAAAGCTAACATGAGCAATTCTGTCGGTATGTCCGGGGGTCGTTTAATCACAGAGCTATTCCCGAAAAGGATTGCGTGCCCGTCCACGCGGATGTTACCGCAAAAGAAATCAATATCGTGTATTCGTTCAATATGTAGCGGAAGCATAGTTGCAGATGCCAAGATAAGAACTTGGTCACCTACTTGAACCTCATCCCTGTTGCTGTACTTTTTCCCAATTCTTT
>CAYLVS010000125.1:0-5610 GCA_964387185.1 uncultured Oscillospiraceae bacterium
TCCCGCGTCCACATGGCCAGTTCAAGCCAAATTGTCCGAAAGGCGATAAGAGCGTTCATCTGCTCAAAAGTCATGTTTCGAAACATAGGCTCGGGTGAAGCACCATTTGGCATAACAACAAGCTCCTTATTTTACTTTATAACACAATAATATGAAGCCGGCCTTCTTTTCGTTACTTGAAACCGACTCTGGAGAAATTCACATTGAAAATCTAACAAATGTATGATAGGATATTTAGGCTAATGCAGAATAGAAACAGAGATGCAAGGACCGCATATTTCGGGCTTCTGAAAGTGCTGCAGGTGACAAGATGACTCCGGATTTTTTTATGAATGAAGCCTTAAAGGAAGCAAAGAATGCCTTTGCTATCGGAGAGGTTCCCATTGGCGCAGTCATTGAATGCAATGGGGAGGTTATTGGCAGAGGTCATAATCTTACAGAGACCCGCAAGGATCCCACCGCCCATGCGGAAATCATTGCGATCCGGCAGGCGGCGGAAACTGTGGGAGGATGGAGGTTGCTGGGCTCAACCTTGTATGTGACAACGGAACCCTGCGCAATGTGCGCCGGTGCCATTGTCCTTGCGCGGATAGAAAGGATCTACATCGGAACCATGGACCCAAAGGCGGGAGCCTGCGGTTCCTTGATGAACATACCCCGGGACGAAAGACTGAATCACAACGCAGAGATCTACACCGGTGTCCTTGAAGAGGAGTGCCGGCAACTTATGAAAGATTTTTTCAAGGGCTTAAGGCAAAAGAAAAAGTAACTTTGAAAGACACCAGGAGGAATAGTATATTATGAAAAGATTAGGCGCAATTCTATGCCTTTCCCTAATGATCGCACTCATGGCGACAACTACAGGCTTCGCAGCAGGGCTTACGCTGGTCAGCAGTTTCCCCGAGGAGGGCAATGCTGCATTAACACCGCAAAATGTGGCAATCAAATTGGTTTTCTCAGAAAAAATCAGCGACCCGACCTCAATAGCGGCGAATGCCAACAGCTTTCGTCTTGTCGATGGGGAAGGGAAAGCTGTTGAATTTGAGCCTCTTTATAATGAATCCAAATACCCCAACGAAGTCTGGCTGCAGATTTCCGAAAACCTGACTCAGGACACCTCGTATAAAGTCGTCATTGCGGAAGGAATGCAGAGCAGTACGGGAAACAGTCTGGAAGAAGACATCACACTGAACTTCGCCACCCGTAACACAGAAGCCGACAATACCGGATATATGGTGCTCATGGGTATCATGGTCGTGGGAATGATGGTGTTCACTGTCTTTGACACGAAGCGCAAACTGAAGAAGGAAAGCGCCGAAGAGGAAGACCAGAAGGTTAACCCTTACAAAGAAGCAAAGCGCACCGGAAAAACCGTTGAGGACATCGTAGCGCGCACAGAGAAAGAAAAGGCCCAGGCGGAAAGGCGGAAGGCCAAAGTCACCAGACGACAGGGGACAACACCTGCCAATGAGAAAAAAGAACCGGTTCGTCCTGGAGTCAAGCGGGTAAAGACCCCCAGAACTATTTCCGAAAAAGGTTATGCCACACCTCAGAGCTTCATTGACGATAGAATGGCAAGGGAGGCAAGGGTTGAGGCAAAGGCAAAAGCAAAGCAGCAACAGAGCAGGAGCAAGGGTAGCAAACAACAGCAGAGAAAGAAAAAATAATAGAACAGGGTAAGCAGATGAGCAGTGAAAAATTCCCTCAAGCCGTCTCTCTTGCGGAGGAGATTGAACACATACTGCGGGAGCGGATTCTGAAGGGCGAATACGGCATCGGTGAGCGGATCAAGGAGAACCAGATTGCGGATGAAATAAACGTCAGTAGGACTCCGATTCGCGAAGCTTTCAAACAGCTGGAAAAGGAAGGATTGATCCAGTCCATTCCCAACAGAGGTTCATTTGCTTTAGGCTTGACCAAGCAGGACGTGCAGGATATCTACGCCGTTCGGGCAGCCGTAGAGGTCCTTGCGGTTGAGTGGGCCATTGTACGAATCAGCGGGGAAGAGATTCTTCGCCTGCAAGATGTCTTTGAACGGATGGAGTTCTACACCGGTCGGCAGGACAGCAGGAAGATACTGGAGTTGAACAAAGCATTCCATGAAATCATCTACAGCGCTTCGGGCAGCCGCTTCCTTGCGCAGATACTCAGATCCTATCAGGAATATGTAGAAAAAACCCGAAAAGCCACCGTATATTGCAGCAACAATCTACCTATAATATTGGAAGAACATCGGGGCATTTTGGAGGCAATTCAAGGGAAGAATAAAACGAAAGCCGTGCAACGGATGTCTGCACATTTGTCCAATTCCAAAAAGCGGGCGGAGCAGAGCCTGAACCTGTAAAGTAGTTACGGCAACGCTTTAGAGAGACAGCGCAGATTGTATACACAAATACGATAAACAATTAACAAGCATATATACATGGCTATCCCCTGTATATTCGTTGTCATCTAAAATGCGAAATGATAGCATGAAGATAGGATAAACGATAATTGTAGGAGGTAGTTTTTTTTATGGAATCACAAACCGTTGAGCCTTTACCGAGGAGCGGCCGAAAGGTTATCCTCCAGGGTAATGAGGCTTGCGCAAGAGCAGCAGTCTACGCCGGGTGTCGTTTTTTCGCCGGTTATCCCATTACTCCTTCTACAGAAATTATAGAATATCTTTCAGCCGAAATGGTCAACGTAGGTGGGTCTTTTATTCAAATGGAAGATGAGATCGCATCAGCCTGCGCCATCGTCGGAGCCAGATGGGGTGGGAAAAAAGCCATGACAGCTACCTCGGGTCCCGGCTTTACATTAATGCAGGAGACCATAGGCTTTGCGGCAGTCACGGAAACACCGGTGGTCATCGTCAATGTTCAGAGGGGCGGTCCTTCCACCGGACAGCCTACCATGTCCTCCCAGCAGGATATTTATCAGGTGAAATACGGAAGCCACGGTGATTATGAAATCATTGCCCTGACGCCTTCTTCGGTGCAGGAAATGTATGATTTCACCATTCGCGCTTTTGAGCTGTCTGAAAAGTTTCGAACTCCTGTGGTTCTCCTGGCCGATGAGGTGGTGGGCCACATGAGGGAGAAGATCACCATATATGATGGGGAGAGGAAGATCCGAGGCGGCCATCGCAACTATGTAGTGTCCCCACAGGAGGATTTCTATACCGGGGGCAACTGCCTGGTAGAAGGCCAGCTCCACGATGAAGAGGGTATGCGAATCGGTCATTTGGCAGATAAGAGCGCTGACTTCATTCGGGGCATCAGCGGAAAAATACTCAACCACATAGATGAAATACAGGATGTCCAAACCTATTTCATGGAGAATGCGGACATCGCTATACTCGCTTATGGTTCCGTCAGCCGGCCGGCTATGAATGCGGTGAAACTGGCAAAAGGCATCAAGTTGTCGGCTGATGAAAAGGAAGGAAAGCTGCGCTTACTGAAGAAAATCTTTCGAAGAAAGCATGTTGGAGAAAATCCATACGGCCACTTGAACGTGGGTCTGATAAAGGTCAATGCCGTTTGGCCCTTTCCGGAAAAGGAGATTCGGCGTCTGGCTGAAAAGTGTCGCTATGTATTCGTTCCGGAAATGAATGCCGGTAAATATTATAAAGAGATCGAAAGATGTCTGTGGAGCAGCACCGTGATCTCCCTTCCGAAAATAGGTGGAGAGATACACAGCCCGGCAGAACTGCTGGAGTCAATTGCTAGCGAGGTGAAAGACGATGAATAGGCTCATGGAACGCTACCTTAGGCGGGATGCACTGCCCACCCTGTTTTGTCCGGGATGCGGAAACGGCATCGTTCAATACGCGGCGGTTGCTGCTATTGAGAACTTGGGCATCCGGGGTGATACAGCTTGCGTCAGCGGCATCGGCTGTTCATCCTGGATTCCCTGTTATTTTAATATGGATGTGATGCACACCACCCACGGGAGAGCTCTGGCCTTTGCCCAGGGGTTAAAACTGGCGCAGCCGGACAAGAAAGTCCTGGTTTTTACAGGTGACGGAGACTGCCTGGCCATCGGGGGCAACCACCTGCTTCACGCCTGTAAGCGGAACATCGACATCACTGTAATTCTGGTGAACAATCACATTTACGGCATGACGGGCGGGCAAAAATCGCCTTCCACGCCGGAGAGTGCCGTGACGAAGACTTCACCCTGGGGCGCATACGACGAACCCATGCAGGGAGCGGAGACTGCCATGAGCCTTGGAGCCACCTATGTTGCAAGGTGGACCACGGCCCACCCGGTTCAGTTGCAGAAGAGCATCGAAGCCGGAATCAAGCATAAGGGTTTTTCTCTCATCGAGGTCATTTCCCAGTGTCCTACCCAGAGCGGAAAGAGCGTCTACGGGAGCAAAGAGCCTGCCTTCATTATGAACTATCTCAAGGAAAACAGCTACGTTTATAAAGAGGGAATGGATGAACCGCAGGGAAAGGTTAAGTGTGGGATTCTGATCCATGACAACGACAGGCCGGAATACATTGAGCGAATGGAAGCCACAATGGAGCAGTTTCGAAACGCCAAGCCGGTAAAGGTAAAAAACAGCAAGGAAGCCGAGAATACATGGAGCGTGGAACAGTGAAAATTAACATAGATAATGCCCTCTGCAAGGGCTGTGAGATATGCCTTGCAATTTGTCCGAAAAATGTATATGGAATCTCTAAGAGAAGGAACAGTTATGGCAGTGCCATGCCGGAAGCAGTACTGGAAAGCGAGTGCATTGCATGCAGACTGTGCGAGCGATTGTGTCCCGACGCGGCTATTAATGTAGAGGAGGAGCGGAAATGAGATTGAATGTGCGTTTTGCGGGAGCCGGAGGGCAGGGGGTCATTTTATCATCCGTTTTGCTCGCCAAGGCCTATGGACTGGGAGAGGATTTTTACATCACGCAGACCCAGAGCTATGGACCCGAGGCAAGGGGAGGAGCCTGCAAGGCTGAGGTAGTCGTATCCGACGAAAACATTGACTACATGAAAGTGGATGATGTGGATGTTTTTATTGCATACAATCAAAAGGGTTATGATAAATATTGTTCGGACCTGGAAGAAAAGGATATGGTGCTGATCAATAGCACCCTGGTGGAGACAGCAAAATCAAGCTACTACGAGGTGCCGGGCACGGCCATTGCAGAGGAAATGGGCAAACCCCAAGTAGTCAACATGGTGATGTTGGGAGCTTTGACAAAGCTGCTACCCAAGCTTCATTACGACAAGGTCATGGATGCAATAGAAGAGGACTTTCCCGCATCCCTGGCCGTAAGCAATATGGAGGCCTTCGACCGGGGCTATAAATACATGGAGAACCAACTATCAGCCAGATCCTAAAAGGGCCAAAGGGCCTCGTGGTTGATTATGTCAGAGTTGCGCGAATACCGATGGCGCACTCCAACCTTTTCTTTTCCATTTCGCAGCCCATCTCATAAGGCTGGGCCAAAGTCCCATTGACATTGTAAGCATTGGCATGGCAGCCACCGCTGCAATAAAACTTGGCCCAGCACGACCTGCATTTTTCCTTGTTGTAGATGTGGGCTTTGTTGAAATCCTCGTACAGCCTGTTTTTAAAAAAATCTTCCGCAACATTTCCCAACCGGAAATCCGGGTTTCC
>CAYLVS010000126.1:0-5584 GCA_964387185.1 uncultured Oscillospiraceae bacterium
ATTCACCTATCCGCATGGGGAAATCCCGATAGCTGTACATCCTGCGCTTATATGCAAGCATGGCGCCCGGGCAATTCATGGGCTTTATGGCATAGTTGCCCTCGTCTATCTTGGTAAAATACATGTTGTTTTGATAGTGATCCCAATGACCGGAGGTATGCCAAAGATCCTCTGACAAGATGAGAGGTGTTCTTATTTCTTCATAGCCTCTTTCCCTATGGGACTTTCTCCAGAAGGACTCAAGCTCATTACGAATGACCATACCCTTGGGGAAGAAGAATGGAAAGCCCGGGCCTTCTTCCATAATTGCAAAGAGATCCATTTCCTTACCGATTTTACGATGATCCCTCTTCTTGGCCTCCTCCACCATATTTAGATACTCTTCAAGCATCTGCTGCTTGGGGAAGGAAGTGCCGTAAATCCGTTGGAGCATCTTGTTCTTTTCATTGCCTCTCCAATAGGCTCCTGCAACGCTGGTGAGCTTTAGAGCTTTTATGGCAGCGGTAGAACCCTTATGCGGCCCTGCACAGAGATCAGTAAAATCACCCTGCTTGTAAAAAGAAATGACGGCGTCCTCCGGCAAATCGTTAATCAGTTCCACTTTATAGGGCTCTGCCTTTTCTTCCATGAAATTAATAGCCTCTTGCCTTGGTAGTTCGAACCGCTCAAGGGGGAGGTTGGCCTTGGTAATTTTCTTCATCTCCTTCTCAATGGCGACGAGATCCTCATCAGTAAATCGATGTTCCAAATCGAAGTCATAATAAAATCCATAATCGATAGCCGGACCAATACCCAACTTAGCTTCCGGGAATAGATGCTTGACAGCCTGTGCCAGAACATGGGAGCTGGTGTGCCGGAAAGACCTGCTTTCTGAGTCGGCTTCAAAAACTTTGTATTGTTGCGCATTCTCTTGTATTGCTTCCTGATTCATCTTTCTTCCTCCTATAAATATAAAACCCCAAGCAATTGTAAATATAATTGCTTGGGGCATGTACTGCGGTTCCACCCAAACGAGTTCTTCATTTATATAACGACAGATCGCTGATCTGCCGGCAACCCTCATCGGGCGCTGCTCCGAGGTGGTAGCCTCTTCATCGCATTTCACTCTATTATTTTGCTACTATTTAATTATATTCATACCCGGGAAAATGTCAATTAATCCGCTTCAAATAAATTTTGTTGCCGGCTGCCGGACGAGGTTTGGTACTGGACACGGGCAACCCCTCATGTGCCCCATCTTAACTATCCTCTGGGCTCAAGTCGGCGTGGCATACAGGGCAGATCAAAAAAGGTCGCATTTCGACTCAACTATTCCCTAGGCTCGGCTCAGCGCAATCTTGCTAGGCAGGTCGAAAAAGCCTGTACTCTGGCTCAACTTTTCCTGTCGAATTAGAGATAATTCCACATATGGTTAAGATCTCTTGTGAAAATTCTCAATATATTAATCCTTATCTTTTTTTCGTAATATCTCGCCTTTGTGTATAAGATATTCCAATATATGGTTAAATGCTCTTGCAAAAGTCCTTGGAAATGCTGGTTCTTATCTTTTTTGAAAAATATTTCGATTTGTGTATAAGAAAACAGCGATATCTTATACACAAATCCCCTTTTAGGGCTTTTTTAGATAAGATCCCTGGGGAAGTCCCACTGAAAGCCACCAAATTTGGCGAGAATATCACGGATCTTATACATAAAACACCCTTTTTCTCGAAAAAAGATAACGGCTCTGTGAACCGTAGTGCGGGAACAGAGCCTTGGCCCATCTGAAGTGCCTGGTTCATCTGGCTCGTTTGGCCTGCCTAGATGGTCTGGATCGCCTGGCTGGTCACTTTACAAACAGCATTCCCGTCAGAATCAATATCCCGTAAACCAGGGGCTGATGAATCACGTAAAAAACCAAGGAATGGCGGCCGATAAAGAGGATGGGGCTCTTCCAAGCTGCAGCTCCCCTTCGAGGACAAAAGGATCGTCGTTCTCTATACAGCAGCGGACCAAGAGCTGCGCCGGCAAGAAAAAAGCCGAACCAGGGCAGCAGCGGAAAATAATCCGCCGAATGGAATTCGGCAGTGCTGCGTACCAGTATGGCGCTATAGGTTATAGGACTGTCCAGAGGAATGTGTAAAAAATAGATACCTGCGGCAATGCAAAAGAAGCTGAGAAGCAACAAGAAAAGAGAGCCTGTTCTCCTCAGCAGGCAGTATAACAATATGGATGCAGCCAGCATATGCAGGACGCCGAATCGTATAGTAAACTGATCAGCCTGCGCCAGATACCAGTCCATGCCATAGGTCACCAGAGTCAACAACAATGCCACTCCGACCAGTCTCAATCCTCTTTTTAAATTTGAATGGCTGAAGGAGCAGCTGATTCCGCAGATAAATACAAATAAAAATACAGCGATCCACCATGCAATATCCCTGAAAGTTGACGGGAAAAAATCCGTTGCCGCAAAATTGGTTAACCAATATAGAATGCCTTGGCTTTCCTGTCCGCCAAACCATTGGTAACGAAAAACAAAGGCCAGATCGTAGAGGGTGTGGTCAATGATCATCAAAATAATACAGAAGCCCCGAACAAAATCAAGTTCCCAGATTCTTGATGCTCTAGATTCATCATAAAGGTGATTGTATTTCATCGATTGGCCGGCCTTCTTTCCGTCTGTAACCGAAACGTAAATATCGCTCCGATACATCCCTTCTGTCAAAATACTAAATTTAATTTTAACATCCTGGCTAGTAATCGGCAAGTTGATATTTGGGCTTGTGGTTAGCATGTCGTACTTGGTCGTATTTGACATACTTCAAACAGAGATTTTGCTCATTTTTCCGCAATTTAGGGGCCAGCCCGCAACAGCTGCCATATGTGTTCACTACTTCAATCTCTGCCTTTACAAATTGCAGCCTTTAGTCAATCTCCGCCTCTTCCTTTTTCGCATAAACTTTCATATTCTCTATTAATAATCGGCAAGCTCGTATTTGGCGCTGCGGACCACCTGTTCCTTCGTTAGAAAAGGCAGGCGGAACAGGTCTGTGACGGTGAGGTGCAGTGTCACCGTCACAGCGGGGCAAATCCCCCGGTCCGCAGCGCCGGTACTGTCATCCAGGATTTCCATCTCTGCGTTCAGGCTCTCACCTTCCTTGAGGTCCAATGTCTGTCCGGCCCGGATGAGCAAGTGCTCTATGTATTTCTGCCCTTCTTCTCTGTTGATGACCATAGATCCATGGCTGTAAGCAACCTCATCATAATAGAGGGATGCGCCTGCAGCGGCTTCCTCGGCGACATCCTTCAAGTATGTCTGCAGCCGCCCATACCGGTTCAGGTCCCCTTGATAAGAGATAAAGGTTATGTTGGCAATGAGCAGGGCAATAAAAACGATAAAGACCTTCATACTGCCAAAACACCTCCTTTCACCCCGTCAATCGGGTAATCTCTCACTTGCAGTGGTACCCTCAATCGTATAGACACCCTTGTTCTGTTCAGAGGGGATACCGATGAGTTTTCCACCGGCCATTATCTTTGCTATGGGCACAGACACGCTGTAATGAATCATACCCCGCTCTCCGGCCGGGTCAAAGTAGTTGATCCGATACTGGGGTGTTTCTGTAGCCACAATCAGGATATCCTGTTCCGGAACTCCCAATTTTAGGTGAATATTACTTTTCAACTGTTCAACGATGGCGGGAGTAAAGCAACCTGCCTGCTTTGCCTCCTCTTTTGCTGTATAGACCTGCTGCTGCAATGCATTAATCACGGCACTGTTCTTTTGCTCCAGGGTAAACTGTGCCATGAATATCAGCATGAGAGGCAGTATCGCCGCTAATACGATTAACTGCTTCACTACATTTCCTCCTCATGGCGAATCTGTCCACATTTCAATTTCCTGCTCCCAAACGCCTTTCATCACTCCCAGGATAGAGCCATCATCTCCTCCTGCAATCAATCTGAATATGGCAATCCCGAGAGCAACCATGGCGGCCATAATAATAACCTGTTTCACCTCAGGTCCCTCCCTCTAGATGATAGTTAATTACCTATTAACCCCTCATAGGTAATCTGATCATTTACAGCTCCAGCCAGTATGTCTGCCGAATCTCGAAATTCCATAACAAATCCTGCAATCGCCAAACCCAGTGCGACCATAGCCACCATTACGATTATCTGTTTCATTTAAAACCTCTCTTTCTAACACTCTGATATAATTTTTTTATAACAACATCGTCAGCATTTCACGCTGATCAATGAAGTAACCCACATAGATAAAATTGATAAATATCAGCATTACATTCACGACAACGGGCAGATAAATCAGGTCGCTCACTGCTTCATCACGGCGCTTCTGTATCGTAAGCCTGGCTTCTCTTATGTTTTTTTGATGGGACAACAAGGTCTCGAGCACTTGCTTGGGATCTATCTCATCCCATTGGATCAACAGCCTGGCAAAATCCTTGCTCATCGCTGTACCTGCTGATTGGGAGAAATACGTTATCGCCTCCTCCTTTTGATTCTGCCGAAGTAGACGCAAAGTTTTGCCATAGATTGATGATAGGCTTCCCCTATGAAGCATGAGTTGCTCCAGCACAGAATCTGCACTTAAAGTGCCGCCTTTACCCACAATGGTGATGTTTCGCAGAAATGAAATCGCCTCATAGATCTCCATGTCCACTTTATCCTGTCTACTTCTTTCCAAGGCACCTGACACGTATTGGAAAAGTGGCAGTCTGCTGTAATCCGGAGCATTTAACTTCACGCGCCACCGTTTGGCTCGAATCAGCTGCCCTCGGTACCTCTCCTGCAACAAAAGCATCATGCCCGTCAGCGCAACAGTTATGGTGGAGTAATAGATAAGGGAAGAAACCGTCATATCATGCACCTTTCAATAGTCAAAGCGTTGGTTGATTACCAGTTGAATCAAAGCGATATTTCCCACAAACAGGAACACGATGAAGAAAAAGAGGATAAGACCCTCCGCTGTATGAAACTGATTTTCTATGAATTTCACAGCGGTAACTTCCAAATACTTCACTGCCATAAGGACGGTGATACAGTAAATGAGAGGTACCATATAGAAAGTCATCCTAAAGGACTCACTGTTCAGCCTCTTTCTTTCCTCTGCCAATGTTCGCGCTTCACGCAGTTGAATCAGGATATCTTCCACTGCAAGAGAGATATTGGTCCCCTTTTCCGCAGCCATATATATGTCGTGAGCCAGCATCAGACTCCAGTTTGTACTGATGCTGTAAGCAAACTCGTCCGTCGCTTCTTTGATCAGCGCAGGATTCCCTGTGTTCCGGAGGTTGTACAACAGCTTGCTCAACAGTTTTCCGGTCACCTTGATATCAGCAGGGGAATGAATCACCTTCTCAAGAGATTCATATACATTGAAGTTACTGATTCGATACTGCCTCAAAAATTCAGAGATTAAGATTTCCCCTTCATGGCTTCCCCTGCGCCTGATGTTGCATAGCTTAATCCATAGCAACAAGCAGGGAAGAGATGCTGCAGCTGCTGAAACGAGAAAGGCCGCAAAAACTCCCATAAAACGGCTCACGATAAAATACATTGTGAGAAACAAGGTTGCTATGAG
>CAYLVS010000127.1:0-5434 GCA_964387185.1 uncultured Oscillospiraceae bacterium
AAGGAAAATCGCTGAACCAATATGTGGAAGAGGCGATCGAACAATATACTGTGAAGGAGAAAAAAATCTAGCCAAGTCAGGAAGAATTCTATATTCACAGCCATTCTATTATAAATGAGTTACATTTGGGAGTATAATAATAGAACAAAAGAGGATTTGGAGATGGGGGAAAAAGCACTTCAGTTTAATAAAATAGCCACTGTTTATGGCCTCTTTTTTAATGGGCAAGTCAGGAAATACCGCTACATTCTCGACAACGCGGAAGAAGAGTGGAATTTTTCAACCTATCAAAGCATCATTGACATAGGATGCGGAACAGGAGCACTATGCAAGGTGCTAAGCGAATATGGTTTAGGTGTGACCGGACTGGATCCAGCCGAAGCTATGTTGTCGATTGCCTGGAAAAAGGCCGGGAAAACAGAATCTAACCAAGGAGATATTCAATTTATTCATGGAAATGTGCTTAATGGGCTCCCATTCCCAGATAAAAGTTTCGATCTGGCCATATCATCTTATGTAGCTCACGGGCTTATGCCGGAGGAGAGGCACGCCTTATATAATGAGATGAAAAGAGTTGCCAGGCATACTGCTGTTTTATTCGACTATAACGAGCGCCGTTCACTGATCACCGACATTGCTGAATGGCTGGAAGGCGGAGACTATTTCCGCTTCATTGAGAACATTAAAGACGAATTGACGGATCAGTTCGGCAATCTTAAAGTTATCAACACCGGAAAGCGCTCTGCTATGTATATTTGTGAAATTGAATAAAGCACCGCTAAAGTGGGTTTTCTGTATGGTTGAGTACCCCTCTTGCCACAGTTGAATCCGCATGCTATAATTAGAAAACGTCGCAAATATCTATAAAAGAACATCATAAAACGTCGCAAGTAAACCCGAGAAATTGTAGAAAAATGTCGCACGCGCGAAAAAGGGGGCGGTATTCATGTTATATCGCAAAATGTTCACAAATCTCATGTCCTGGAAAAATCGTAAATCACGAAAGGCTCTGCTGGTAACGGGGGCAAGGCAGACCGGAAAAACCTTTCTCATCAGGGAATTTGGGAGACAGAACTACGAGAACTTTGTTGAAATCAACTTTATCACAGAGCCTAAAGCCGCTGCAATTTTTGATGGAAATTTGAACGCTGATACTTTGATTACCAACCTGACTGCTTATCTCATGGCTCCATTGACTCCCGGGAAGACACTTGTATTCCTGGATGAAATACAGGAGTGTCCCCAGGCAAGAACGGCTATAAAGTTTCTGGTAGAGGACGGTCGTTTCGATTATATCGAATCCGGTTCGCTGTTGGGTGTCAATTATAAAGAAGTGAAATCCTATCCTGTTGGCTATGAAGAGACTCTAAGGATGTATCCCTTGGATTTTGAAGAATTTTCACTGGCTAACGGTGTTCAAGATAGCACACTATCCTACCTGAAAGAGTGTTATGAAAAGGGCGAGCCCGTTAGAGAATCGATACACACCACCATGTTGGATCTGTTTCGTCATTATGTAATTACAGGTGGAATGCCTGCGGTGGTTCAAGAATTTATTGATACCCGCGATATTGGCAAAGTGCTAAAGATACAAAAGGACATTTTGGACCTGTATCGCCAGGACATAGCAAAATACGCTCAATACGGCAAAGATCGGATCAAAGACATATTCGACAGCATTCCCTCCCAGTTGAATTCGCAAAACAGACGTTTCACTTTGGCTGACATAAGGAAAACGGCCAGAATGGATCGGTATGGCAGCAGTTTCTTGTGGCTTGCAGATGCTGGTGTGGCCTTACCCTGTTTCAACATCCAAGAGCCCAAAATACCGTTACGAATAGGCGAAAAGCGGAACCTATTCAAACTCTATATGTGCGATATTGGTCTATTGTGCGCGGCAAGCATGGAAAATGTGCAGTTTGATATTTTAAACGGAGATCTATCAGTCAATATGGGTAGCATCCTGGAGAACGCTTTCGCCCAGAATTTAAAATCGAATGGATTTGATTTGCATTATCTAAACAAAAAAAACCTGGGAGAAATTGATTTCATCCTACAGAAAGGAAAGGAAATTCTTGCCGTAGAAATCAAATCCGGAAATGATTACACAAAACATCCGGCTCTTGATAAAGCCTTAAATACTAAGGGCTGGAGCCTAGACAGGAGCTATGTTTTCTGCAAAGGCAATCTGGAAAGGAAAGATAGAATAACCTACCTGCCCTGGTATATGATGATGTACTTTCATCAGGAGCTGCTGCCGAACCACCTCCCGATCTCTCTTGATTTGAACGGAGTCTAGGAATGGTAATGACTCACATGACTGCGAAAGCAAAGCTTGCGCGGAACCCTTAATAGATTACATGGATCACGGCCTCCCTGTTGATAAATATCTGCGTAGATATGAACTTTCAAATGTCTGCGCCCGGCGGAGCGTTTGGTGATACGGGCTCCTTCTTTTGTTACCAGAAAGAATATCTTAATAAATCATCAGGGACTACTTTTTAAGAGAATATAGTTCATATATTAATTTTCTGATGATAATGTGAACTATCTCTACAGGTATTGTAGCTTCAAAACCGCTATTATAGTATTCTTTCTAACCGACTATGAAAAAAAGTGAACTACATTTTTTAGATTTGTAGTTCACTTTTTCTTTGGGCTTTATAGTTGTGAACTATACGGGCTTAAGAAGGTGGCTTTTAGCTTAGCCAAAAGGCCTCTGATAGTTCACCTTTTTCGGAAGTCACCACAAGTTTTTCAGTTTTCATCTTTAATATGTCTACAGTTTATGCACAGAATATCAAATAGCATGATAGGATCGGACTATCAAGTTATTTGTATTGTTGTAAGGCAATTATTATGGTAGCATTAAGACGATGGATATTACTGGAAACCGCATTATTTTTATAAGAAGACTATGGAGAAAAGAGTATAAGGACGGACATTAGCCATGATAAAACCCAAACATTTAAAAAGCGGCGATAAGGTTGCAATTGTCAGCCTTTCTGCAGGAACCCTGGGTGAACCCTGGGCCATACATAAATTACATATTGCAAGGGAACGACTGGAGAAGGATTTCGGTCTGCAGGTCGTTGTGATGCCAAACGCACTGAAAGGGATCGAATACCTTGATGAGCACCCCGAAGCAAGAGCTTCTGATTTGATGGATGCATTTCGGAATAAAGAAATCAAGGCGATATTCAATGCAATCGGTGGCGATGATTCGATCCGTTTGTTGCCTTATATAGATTTTGATGTGATAAGGGACAACCCAAAGATTTTCACGGGCTTTTCGGATACCACATCGAATCATCTGATGATGTATAAAGCCGGATTGGTTTCTTATTATGGCGCAAGCATCATGACCAATTTTGCTGAGTATGTAAAAATCAATGATTACACATTGCAGATGATCCGAGACACACTTTTTGATCCGAAGCCGGTGCTTGAAATACCTTCCGCACCCTATTGGTATGATGACGAGGATGAGAAAATCTGGTGGAAGGAAGAAAACATCAATAGACTCAGACAGTATCACCCTGAGGGAATAGGGTATGAGATTGTGCAAGGATCCGGCGTTATGGAGGGAGAGCTGCTCGGAGGGTGTATTGACGTATTCATCCAACTTACAGGAACTCCTGTCTGGCCCACAATTGACCAGTGGCAGGGCAAGATCATGTTTTTGGAAACCAGTGAAGAGGACATGTCCTGTGACTATCTGACCTGGATCCTTCGAAACCTACAGGCGCAAGGAATTTTTGATGCAATAAAAGGGATCTTAGTGGGCAAACCTGCAAGAAGGAGCAAGTACGAAGCATATAAGTATGTTTACAGAAAGGTAGTTGGCAAAGAGGCCGGTCATCCGGAAATCCCTATTATGTATAATGTTAACTTCGGTCATGCAGAGCCTATCGGTATCATCCCCTATGGACTGAAATGCAGGCTCGATGCAGATAACAAGACATTGACCCTGTTGGAGCCGGCAACCCGAGATCGTTGACAGAACTGCAACCCAAGATCCTTGACCGAGCCGGCAATACCCTGCTTTATTTGACCTCGTCCTAGATAAATAAGTTGTACAGGAAATCTTTTGTATTTCTGTTACCTGTACAACTCGGAGCCATTGTTGTACAGGTTTCGGTGCTGCCAGGCAAAAACCTGTACAACTCAGGCACCGACCTTCTTCCATAAAAGTCCGAGGTTCAAGCACTGATTGAACTGACGGAGAAGTGATTCAAGGAGGTGAATCCTTATGCCCTTTACCATTGTCCGTCAGGACATCACGAAAATGAAGGTTGATGCAATCGTCAACGCCGCCAACACCGATCTGCAAATGGGCGGTGGGGTATGCGGAGCGATATTCAAAGCGGCGGGAGCCGCACAACTTCAGGCTGCCTGTAATAAACTTGCACCGATCAAGACAGGAGAGGCGGTCATTACGCCGGGCTTCAACCTACCGGCAAAATTCATTATTCATGCTGCAGGCCCCGTCTATCAGCAGTGGAACAAGGAACAGAATGAGCAGCAGCTTCGAGCAGCCTATACGAATTCCCTGAAAAGAGCCGTTGAAAACAAGTGCGAAAGCGTTGCATTCCCTCTGATTTCAAGCGGCATTTACGGTTATCCGAAAGACGAAGCGCTTCAGGTTGCGACTTCGGCAATTCAGGATTTCCTCGCTGGTCACGATATAGATGTTACGCTGGCTGTATTTGATAAGTCTGCATTCATCATCAGCAGCGAGTTGCTGGGTGCGGTGGAAAGCTACATAGATGAACATTATGTTCAAACGTACCGGATGGATCGTCGGCAGCTGCTTGAGGTGGAGCGGGAGGCCTTATATAATTCCGATTTCGATGTTTGCAAATATAACAAGCCCTTTATTGAAGAGATGCAGGATACGTCTATTCGTGCACCTGCACCTCTTGATGATTTAGTCGGGAGCCTTGACGAGCCGTTCTCCCGGATGCTCCTGCGGCTGATCGATGCCAAGGGAATGACGGATGTGGAAGTGTATAAACGCGCCAACCTGGACCGTAAACTCTTTTCCAAGATCAGGAGCAACAAGGGTTATATGCCCAGCAAACGCACTGCCATCGCCCTTGCCGTTGCCCTTAAGCTGTCGCTGGATGAAACCGAAGACCTCCTGAAACGGGCAGGCTACGCGCTCTCTCACGCCGTCAAGTTCGATGTGATCGTTGAATATTTCATCACAAACGGGAAGTACGATGTTTTGGAGATCAATGAAGTGCTGTTTGAGTATGATCAGCCTCTGCTGGGTGGTTGCTGATTCTGGATTTTTTCATTCCGCTTGAAGTCGCTTCCCAAGCGACCGCCGGTCCTGCTGCCAGTAGTATTCTAAGATTACAATAAATCTTAGGAGGTTACGAAAATGAAAAAAGGATTAACGGAACTGGTATTCATCCTGGACAAAAGC
>CAYLVS010000128.1:0-5404 GCA_964387185.1 uncultured Oscillospiraceae bacterium
CCTTTCTCCAGAGCAAAGGGCTGATCTTATAGCCTACGAGACGATCCAATACCCGTCTTGCCTGCTGTGCGTCCACCATTCTTCTGTCGATAGGTCTTGGGTTTTTCACTGCATTTTGAACTGTCTGTTTGGTGATTTCGTTAAATTCGACACGGCAGGCTTCTGTCTCATCAATGCCGAGCAAATAGGCTACGTGCCATGAAATCGCTTCGCCTTCACGATCAGGGTCAGTGGCCAAATACACTCGTGCCGCGCCTTTCGCTTCTTTTCTTAGATTTTTTATAATATCACCTTTGCCGCGAATGGGAATGTACTGGGGATCAAAGTTGTTCTCGATGTCTATGCCTAATTTACTCTTCGGTAAATCCCGTACATGGCCTACCGAGGCAACGACTTTATACTTGCTGCCTAAAAACTTTCCAATCGTCTTCGCTTTTGAGGGGGATTCCACAATCACTAATGACTTATTACTCATAAAAACCTCCTGGTTGTCGTGCTGTTTCAGAGAAGTAACACGATATCTACATATAGATAGTAGAAACTATTACTACATTGAATGATTATATTGTTAAATACATTATTTTGCAACATGTATTTTGCCCATGGAGGTTTGGACCATGCCTTTCATCTCTAAAATTGTGACCAAAGCTCCCACCGTAGCCGGTGCCCTGCCGGATAGCATGCATAGCCTGTCCAGGGTTATGGAACCATAATCTGTTACGAATTGCAACAGAACCTCTTCATCCTTACCCAATAACGCCCTGTGTCTATTGGAAGAGCGGACATCGCGTATCCCTAATAAATCTAATATGTCATCTACTTCTACCAGAGGAGTTGCACCGTCTTGTATCAATTTGTTGGTCCCGATACTGTAAATATTGTTGATGTTTCCCGGTACGGCAAAGACCTCTCTCCCCTGGTCCAAAGCCTGGCTCGCAGTGATGAGAGATCCGCTGCGCAGGCTGGCTTCTGCCACCAGAACGCCATAGGACAATCCGCTGATTATGCGATTCCGCGCGGGGAATTGCCATGCTAATGGAGGGCTACCCGGCGGATATTCGGATAAAATCAACCCAGTGCGTGCAATTTTATTCATCAGCTCTCTGTTTGTTCTGGGGTAACAAATATCAGGACCGCAACCCAGAACGGCGATGGTATTTCCACCTGCGTCCAACGCTCCCATATGTCCGCAGGAATCGATTCCCGATGCCATGCCGCTGATAATTGTAACTCCGTGTTCTGCAGCCCTCTTGGCAATATTGTACGCAGCCCACTTCCCGTAAGGCGTTGCCTTTCTAGCACCTACAATTGCAAGACACGGCGTGTCGCACAGTTGGAGATTACCCTGATAATACAATGTGGAAGGCGGATTATTAATCGCCCGCAACAGTTCGGGAAAATCAGCATCATCTAAGGAGGTTTCCCGGATAGGTTTTTCTTCTTTAACGTTTTTCATTTCTGTTTCCCATAGTAAAAAAGCGGTTATAGCTAATTGCCTCGGCAACATGTGTCGCTGAGATGTTTTCATTCCCCTCGAGATCGGCCATAGTCCTAGCCAGCTTTACAATTTT
The DNA here is from genome assembly GCA_964387185.1 of uncultured Oscillospiraceae bacterium. GTDB lineage: Bacteria > Bacillota > Clostridia > Peptostreptococcales > Anaerovoracaceae > UBA1426. The sequence goes on from CAYLVS010000128.1 coordinate 1,572, forward strand.
CTGAGCGGACCGAGCTGTAAGATTGTAGCTCTGAAAAGCCATCTTCAACAGTTGCTTCGACTCACGGTCCAAAGGGCAGTATTTTTCCATCAACGAGGGAGAGAGTTGGGAGTTGTATAAGATTTTCTCTTTCCGATACCGGTTAATCTGAATAGATCTGGCCACCTCTACCGCCTTGCGCATTTCCAGGGAGTCTATCCTTTTACCATTCCTATTTTCCCCCTCTATCAATTCTTCATAGGGCACAGGAAAAATCTCGATATGCATGTCGATTCGATCCGCCAGAGGTCCTGAGATCTTCGACAAATACTGTAATATTTGATATTCACTGCAGATACATTTTTGTGTGCTGTGCCCATAATATCCACATGGACAGGGATTCATAGCCGCTACCAGCATGATCTTTGCCGGATAGGTAACCGAGGCAAAGGCGCGTGAAATAGTTATCTCCTCATCCTCAAGCGGTTGTCGTAGAATCTCTAAAGCTTTTCTTTGGAACTCCGGAAATTCATCTAGAAAGAGCACCCCGAAATGCGCCAGGGATACTTCGCCCGGCTTTGGTTTCGTGCCGCCACCGGCCAGAGCTGTGGGCGATATGGTGTGGTGGGGTGATCGAAAAGGTCTGACCGTGACCAACCCGCCCTCTGCCGGCAGCTGACCGGCAAGGCTGTAGATTTTTGTCACTTCAAGGGATTCTTCATAGGTCATGGCCGGAAGGATACCCGGAAGGCGATGGGCCATCATAGTTTTACCGGCTCCGGGCGATCCGACCATCAGTATGTTATGAGCCGCAGCGGCAGCTACTTGCAGGGCTCTCTTGACACTCTCCTGCCCTGCAACGTCGACGAAGTCTCCCGCAGCAAGTCCATCGCCTGTGGGTGACTTCCGGGGCCGGCCCTTATAGGGTGTAATCGATTGAAATCCCGACAGATGCGCTTCTACTTCCGCAATGTGTCCAACCGGATAAATCTCCATATCCTTCAAAATGGAAACCTCCTGTTTGTTGCCTGCAGGGAGGATTAACCTCTCCACTCCCCTGTTTCTTAGCCCAATAGCGAGAGCAATTGCTCCCTGAACCGGATTGACCCTGCCATCCAGGGAAAGTTCCCCTATAAATGCGTAACGCTCCGCCTCTTCCGCACTGATATCTCCGGAAGCGGTCATGACTCCTATTGCAATGGGTAGATCGAAATGCGTACCTTCCTTCCTGTTTCCCGCAGGAGAAAGGTTAACTGTAATCCTCTTGGAAGGAAACCGATATCCCGCATTGAGAAGAGCCACCCGTATCCGTTCACGTGCTTCCCGGACAGAAATATCCGGCAACCCTACAATGGTCACGTTGGGTAACCCGGGAGAAAGATCCGTTTCAACGGTTACTGTTTCTGCATCCGTGCCGACGATGGAACCTGTCAATATCCTGGAATACATTCATCCTCCTTATATAGCATCTTTGATATGATGGATGTAAGCACCTTCTTCTGTGGAGAGGATTTCAATGACATCGATTCGCAAGTCCAGATCCTCAAGTCTGTGAATCATTATGTAGTAACGCAATGTTCGCAATATATGCCGTTTCTTTTCTGCTGTAATCGCTTCACAGGGCAACCCATAAGACAGATTGCTCCTTGTTTTTACCTCGATGATGACCAGTGTTTGGCCTTCCATTGCTATGATATCCAGTTCTCCAATCCTGCACTTGAAATTCTGATCGATTATCTTGTAACCTTTTCCTGCAAGGTAACGAACCGCCTTCTCTTCTCCCCGAGCTCCTATTTGTTTCCTTGCGTCCATACGGCTTAGCTCCACTTCTATTATTAACTTAATTTAGTAATATTTTACATTATTGTAGCACACTCAATTAGCTGCTGCAACCTATTTTTACCATATTTAATTTTTTCGTGAGATTTTAAAACTGTTTCTAGACTATTTCCAATTCCGCATATAGTAAAACATATATTGCTGAACGAGGCCTGCCCGGTCACCATAAGGTTCCCAGGAAAATTCGTCGTTGTAAACCTGTTTTAAGATGCGCGCGATCCAGACATCGACGGGAACGCATTGGAGTTTATGAAAACCAAAGAGAGCAACACAATTTGCCACTTTTGCCCCAACGCCCCGAAGGGACATGAGTTCTTGCATTAATTGTTCACTATCCATATCCGCGAGCTTGATCAGATCTTGCTTTCCCTCTGCAACCGCTTGCGCAGCCTTCAGCACATACTCGTCCCGATAACCTAATCCTAGGGCCCGTAGATCCTTCAGGTTTGCACCGGCCAAAGCAGCAGCAGTCGGAAAAATATAATAAGTAATGCTCGTATCTACCGATCGGCATTTCTTTTCTCCATAAGCCAGGCACAGCTTTTCGATTGTTGATTTAATCGCAGGAATATTCTTATTTTGCGATAGAATAAAGCTGATTAGGATCTCAAAGGGTTCCTGGCGCAGTATCCTTAGTCCGCTACCAAAAGTCGCTGCTTTTCGTAAAAACTGGTCTTCGCCATTCAGAAGGCTGTTAATTACCTCTCCGTAATCGTAGTTCAGGTCGAAATACGCCTCCCATATAGATAAACTGTCCGGGGATGCCCCACAAATCTCAATTCTCTTTTCATCAACCTGCAACAGCTCTACGTACTCGCCCATAGCAATGAGGCTATATCTGTCTTCTTCTATTTCATTCATTCGAAAACACTGCCCTGATTCAGCTATTTGTCGCAGGTTTATATTCTCTGACCGGATATGCATGTATTCCTCTTGTTTTTCGTATGCCGTTCTATTTATCTGCGGGCCGCTCTAAATCGCTCTCTTCGTATAAATCCATGATTCTCTTGACCATTTCTTCGCTTTGCGCCGTGCTCTTCCCAAGATAGTGGGCCATCTCTTGAGAAAACTGAATCTGATGATAGAGGAGTTCCTTGGCTTGCTCCAGCGTCTGGCTCTTAATGAGGTCGATCTGATTGCCGTCAAAACGGAACTTGGTCAAATCTGAGTATACTCCGACATACTGGTTTTCATCTCGCAATGCGTAGGTCCGCTCATGATATTTAACGCCGTACTTCGTCTTAATGCTCTCCACCTGCTCATCGCTACCGGCTGCAAGCTTTTCAAAATTGTCACTGTCCAGCAAATAGGAGATTGGTTTCCCCAGTATCCCGTTATTACACATGAACATCTCACGAAATGCAGGATTCATGTTGATGATATTGAGATTCTTATCCAGAGTAACGATGCCGTTGGGTGTAGTTTCGATGATGCGGTCTGCGCGCTGCTGTGCTAGACGCCGCATATAGGAGACGCACATGTCTGTTTCTGCCATACCTCTAGCCACTGCAATGGCATTGTCTCTGCAAGATTTGTATCCGCATGCGCCACAATTGAGCTGCGATTGCGGATCGCTCTTGCCTGTACTTTCTAATATTTCACGGATTTTGCTCTCACTGACCTTATCTTGATGTAGCGCGCCATCCTGGGGAGCAAATGCGGTATCGTAGTTGATATCAAAAGGTTCTCCTTCTTTCATCTCTTTGTTATTCGCTTTTTCGGCGTAGGAAATCACAGCCTGCTTCCGGCTGAAAAGATTTCTTTCCTTTGGGAAACCCGGTCCGTTTATGCACCCACCTGCACAGAACAGGGGCTCTACCACCTGATATTTCCACTCATCGCGGGAAAGGTCGAGAATATTCAGCACATCTTCAGAGCCGCTGATATGAATCACATCAGGGCTCGTCCCGTCACATTCGATTTCTCCGGTTTTGAGCATCCCTCCCTGGAGCGGAAAAAGACGTGCCTGGTCCAGAACTCCGAAACTTTCGAATTCTGATTCAGGGCACTCTTCA
>CAYLVS010000129.1:0-1686 GCA_964387185.1 uncultured Oscillospiraceae bacterium
TTTGCCACCTTAAAGATAATGGGTAAGGTGGCAAACGAAACGTCCCCCTGCCACCAAACGAAACGTCCCCCTGCCACTCTTTACTTTTGTGTAGGGATACTGCTATAATAAAGCAATGAAAATTTTGCAACTGCTAAAGGAACCGAGACTATATGAGGAAAAAGAGACTACGCAATAACACGACTACAATCTTACTGATAGTACTTATAATCAATATGATCACGCTTACCGGATGCTCTACCTTTGACAATTTCTCTGATGCCTTCCTTCGTGAAGAAGTCGTTGATAATAATACTGTTAGAATCGGCATATTCCAGCCCCTTACCGGTAGCGAAAAAGAAGGCGGGAAGCTGGAATTGATGGGGATAGAACTAGCTCACAAGCTTTATCCCACCGTATTAGGCAAAGAGATAGAACTGATCTATGCAGATAACAAATCCGAAATCGTACTGGCGAAATCTGCGTCACAAAAACTCATCGACAAAAAAGTGGATGTTATACTTGGCAGTTTCGGAAATACACTCAGTCTGGCAGGTGGCGAGTACTTCCATAACGCGAGGATACCTGCCATTGCCATCACCGGTACGAATCCACTTGTAACAAAAGGTAACCCTTACTACTTTCGAATCAGTATTGTGGATTCCTTTCAAGGGGTCATGGCTGCGAAATACGTTCACGATGAATTGGGCCTCTCAGAGGCTACAATCCTCAAACAGGCTGAGAACGATTACGGAGCAGCACTTTCTCAAGAGTTTTCGGATAAGCTGACTTCCCTAAGTGGAAATGAGAATTCGATAATTGCTACCATAGAGTATCATGCAGACACCACGGATTATGAAAAGGAACTTACCAGCGTGGAAGCCTCCGGCGCAGAAGTGGTGTACTTGCCCTGTTCCGCGGAAGAAGGAGCAGAAATTATCAAACAGGCCAGGAAACTAAATGTAGATGCTCTGTTCATAGGAACGGATCTCTGGCACGATGATGTCTTCATTCAAGAGGGTGGAGAAGCCGTTGAAGGTATGGTATTTACAACCTATTTCGATGCAGAGTCCACCATGACTGAAAAGACCGAGGAGTTTCTTGCTATATACCGGGCAGAATATGGTGAGGAAGAGATTCCCGACAGTGCCACCGCATTGGGATTTGATGCCTATTTGCTGGCGCTGGATGCTATTGAAAGACAGGCGGAACTGTTGCTTCTGGCTGAACAGGACCCGGAAGGAATGACAAACAATACGCTCCGCGATGTACTTGCTTCTACGAGAGAGTACATCGGAGCAACGGGAAGCGTCAGCTTCGATGAACACGGAGATCCGATCAAGCCGGTTGTCATTATAACAGTAAAAAATGGGAAGTTTGAGCATAAATATACCGTTCAGCCGGAATGGACCGTATCAGAAGAACCAATAGAATCGTAAACCATGTAAAAGGACATACCTTTTACAAGAAGAAAGGATAGATATTATGGAAGAAAATATTAAAACGGCGATCGAAAACATCAGACCATTTTTGCAGAGAGACGGAGGCGACGTGGAGTTTGTTGCTTACACGGAAGATAAAATTGTACAGGTGAGACTCCAGGGTGCTTGTAAGGGATGCCCTCATTCCCAGATGACCATCAAAGGCGGCATCGAGCGGATTCTGAAAGAGCAGTATCCGGAAATTGCGGGAGTAGAAGCCGTATAG
>CAYLVS010000129.1:1696-5380 GCA_964387185.1 uncultured Oscillospiraceae bacterium
AAGCGAACACAAAGGCGGAACCGCATCCTCCTTGTTTCATTGGCGACGGTTATCGTCGCTCTGGGTCTTATTTTCCTCCCCCCCATACTGGAAGCAGGAGATGGAGGCCTTCCGGGTCCAACTCAGCCGGAGATGCCGGTACCGGTATTGCCCTCGCCCATTGAACTGTCTATAGTCTGTGTGGGGGATGTGATGGTACATAAATCCCAGATTGCAAGCCAATACGACAGTAGCACCGGGACTTACAACTACGATAATAACTTCCAATATGTGAAAAAGTATATAGAAGCAGCAGATTTGGCTCTCTGCAATGTGGAGACTACCTTTGCAGGAGGAATCCCGACGGGATACCCGTCCTTCAATGCACCGGATGCTCTGGCCTATTCCCTTGCCGATGCAGGCTTTGACGTTGGCCTCACCAGCAACAATCACGTATACGACAAGGGCCTTTCCGGTATAAAGCGGACACTGCAAATCCTACGGAAAGCGGGGCTTGCGACGGTAGGAAGCAGGCTTCCCTGGGAAAGAAATTATGCTTTAATGGATGTAAAGGGCGTAAAGGTCGCCATCGTATCCTATACCTATGAAACGCCCAGCAACGGTGGACGTTCCACCATTAACGGGGTTATACTTTCCGACGAAGCCAAATCATTGATAAACAGCTTCAACTATGAGGTTCTGGACGAGGACTTAAAAAAGGTCGAATCCACTATCGAAGATGCAAGGGAGAGCGGAGCAGACATTGTAGTCTGCTACTATCATTGGGGTGAAGAGTATCAGAGAAGCCCCAACCTCTGGCAGGAATACATCGCCAAGGAGACAGTGGCTATGGGAGCGGACATCATCTTTGCCTCTCATCCACACGTGCTCCAGTCGATGGAAGTCCTGAAAAACGAAGAAACAGGAAGAGAAGTCCCCGTTTTTTATTCCATGGGAAACTTTCTTTCCAACCAAAGGGCGGAGACTTTGAATAATCGTTATACAGAGCAGGGCATGATCGCCAGGGTCAACCTGCAGTACGACAGCGCAACGGGAGAGGTTGCTCTTGTGGGCACGGACGCCATGCGAACCTGGTTAGACAAGTATAAATCCGGCGGAAAAGATGTCTATGCCATTGTACCGCTGGACAGTGAATTAGAAGAAAATGAGGCTCTAAAAGTGTCCGGTCACTTGCGCCGGGCCATACAAGCCTCTGAAGATGTGGAAGCTGTCTTGGGCAGCGACTATATTTGGAGATAGGAGAGTAATATGGCCAATTCAGTACAACCCGTAAGGGGCACCAGGGATTATCTTCCCGGTGAGGTAAGGGTTAGAGATGCCATCAAGTCAGTCATTCTGAGGAGTTATGAGAACAATGGATTCTCCAAGATACAGACTCCGATGATTGAAGACATTGATCGCCTGGACAAGAGTGACGGAGGCGAAAATCTCAACATGATTTTCCGGATTCTTAAGAGAGGGCAGAAGCTTGACTTGAACAAGGAAGGCCTCACGGAAAAGGATCTTGTGGACAGCGGTCTGCGCTTCGACCTGACGTTACCCTTAAGCAGATACTTCGCTAACAATAGGGCACACTTGCGGATGCCTTTTAAGGTGATTCAGATCGGGCAGGTCTTCCGCGCCGAAAGGCCCCAGAAGGGAAGACTCCGACAGTTCTACCAATGTGATATCGATATCATCGGAGACGCTTCACCGGAAGCGGAGATCGAACTGATCCATACAACGGCTAAAACTTTGATGGAGTTGGGTTTTGACGACTTCACGGTGCGGATCAACGATCGCCGTATTCTTTTCGACATGATCGAGTATGCAGGGTTCCCAACAGAAGAAGTTCTTTCTGTCTGTATTACATTTGATAAATTGGACAAAATTGGTGTAGACGGAGTCAAAGAAGAGCTGTTGGGGAAAGGATTTGCAGATACGGTCATTGAACGCTTTGTGGAAGCCATCGAAACCGGTCGGGAGACGGGCGTATCTGCTATGGCGGATTACTGCTCCGACCAGCAGGTAGTCGAGCAGCTGCGGTATATCATCGACAGTGTGGAGGAGCTTGGCAAGGATAAATACAAGATCGAATATGATAAATCTCTGGTTCGCGGCATGGGCTACTATACGGGTACCATTTTCGAAGTGGTCAGCCCCAAATTTAACAGTTCCATTGCCGGCGGCGGCCGATACGATAAGATGATCGGCAAACTGATCGGAGAGGATATTCCTGCGGTGGGATTTTCCATCGGTTTTGAGAGGATTGCGGAAATCCTGCTTAACAGTGAGGATATGAAGTTCAAGTTCCCGGAGAAGAGGCTGGCTCTCCTTTACGACAAGACGGACAATTTTGTAAAGGTTTTGGAAAAGGCAGATGAACTTCGTGGCGAGGGATATGACGTATGTACCCTAGTCAAGGCGAAAAAGCTTGGGAAGCAGTTGTCTTCATTGGAAGCAGAGGGCTATGAGTCGGCATTTATCTTTGGCCGGGAGGAAATAAAGGATCTGACGGCGCAAGAAAAGGGACAGGAGTAAGGGATGGGATATTTAGACAGGATTGACGGCTATCGCGATGATATGATAGGAGACCTGCAGGGTTTGATCTCTATTCCCGGGGTGGCTGGCGATCCGCAGGGTGACATGCCTTTTGGGGAGGATGTGCACCGGGCTTTCGAATACATGCTGGACCTTGGAGACGAGGCTGGATTCGAGACCCTCAATGTGGACAACTACGGCGGACATATTGAATTTGGAGGCTACCTCACCGATGAGGAGGGAAACCCGGCGGGAAGAACGGAACAGGCTATGGGTATTTTAACCCATGTGGATGTGGTTCCGGCAGGCACGGATTGGGACTATCCTCCTTTTGAAGGGCGCGTGGTAGATGGGCGAATTTACGGCCGGGGCACCACGGACAACAAAGGCCCCACCATTGCTGCTTTTTATGCCATGAAAGCCCTGAAGGAAGAGGGTTTCATGCCTAATAAAAGAGTCAGGCTCATCCTTGGGTTGGATGAGGAAGCGGGAACGGGATGGAAGGGCATGGAAGCTTATTTTTCCAAGGTGAGAAAGCCCCTTTTCGGTTTTACTCCCGATGCGGAGTTCCCTGCCATTCATGCTGAGATGGGGATACTGATTTTTGAACTTGTAAAGAAGATCGGAAAGACTAAGGGCAAGGGTATTGAGCTTAGAAGCCTTACGGGAGGCAATGCGGCGAACATGGTGGCAGACCACGCCAGGGCAGTGCTCCGTGCAGATTCCTATGAAGATATTAAGAAGCGTCTGGAAGAGTATCGAAAAGAAACAGGATACAAGCTGGCTTCAAAAGGTATCGGCAAGAGCTTGGAAATTACTGCTTCCGGAATATCCTCTCATGGAGCCAGGCCGGAGAAGGGTCTCAACGCTATTTCCATTATGATGGACTTTCTGGGGAAACTGGATATCGTCAATGAGGATATGGCAGACTTCATTGATTTCTATAACACTCACATCGGTTTTAATCTCCACGGAGAACAGATCGGCTGCGGTCTTTCCGATGAGATATCCGGCCTGCTGATTTTCAATGTAGGCATGATCCACTTGGATCAGGAAGTAGCCAAGTTGACCGTGAACATTCGCTATCCTGTCACTCTGGACGAAGAGGTAGTCTACAGCGGTATGATGCCCCACCTAGACAAGTATGATCTGGGAGTGGTGAAA
>CAYLVS010000130.1:0-4938 GCA_964387185.1 uncultured Oscillospiraceae bacterium
ACATCCGACGCACGGTTTAGGAAACCGACGCTCTATCCCCTGAGCTACGGGAGCACATTGAACAGTAGTAATTTTAGCACATCGGCAGGTTTCTTTCAAGGATTTCTTTCATCAGGATTTATGCGACCAGGCCATGTTATATTGCTCTGCACCGGTTGCTTCATCCACTGTCTCACTAACAATGCAAAAGCCTGCTTTTAGTAGGACGTCTACATAACTCTGGTTTTTAGAATATACTTTTGCTGAAAGACTGGCGAACGACTGCTGGCAGTGGTGTAGGAGGCGATCTTCAATCTCGTGGTTTTCGTCTTTTTCATTGACGTGAAGGCCATCGATCTCCGTGTCATCCGATACACTTATAAAGCCGGATATTTGTCCGGTGGCTTCGTAGACGAACACCTTTGCCGTGTCCCGATATCGACTGCGCACGGAATCGTAAATCTTATGCCAATATAGAGCGTCTATAAAAGGATGGGACGACAGGCTAGACCCCAGCCAGATGGACATGATCTGAGGAAGATCGTCCGGGCCTGCCTCTCGAATCTCCGGTATGGGCGTTTCATCCTCCTTCGTCAGTTTTCGAATATTTCTTGGGTCGAAAAATCGGTTGACCAAGTAGGCTACCGCAATTCCAAAGATGGTTTCCACCAGCCGCATGGCGCCATAGAGCACCGGGGGCAGGTCGAGATCTTTCTCACCGATCAGTATAATGAGAAAGACTACAAGGCCAATCACGGTGCTAGCCTGCACCTTCAGAATATTACACAGGTATATAATCAACACGACGCCGATTATGGCAAGGAGTGTTGATATTTGATAATCCACTCTCTCAATTAGGAGAAGAGCAAGTATTCCCAGAACAGCACCAATGACCGTTCCGATAACCCTTTCAACACCGGTTTGAAGGGAGTTTTGCAAAGAGGACTTCAGGCAAATGATAGCAGCAATTGCAGCCTGAATGCCGTCGCTCATGCCCAGGAACTGAAAGAACAATATACAAATACCCACAGACAGAGCCGTTTTGATATTTCGCATGCCAATCTTAAACCGAGGATCAATCTGTTTCTCTGTAGTATGCTTATCCACGAATTCCACCTTCCTTGTATGAAGCGGGGAAAGCCTATAAGCAAATAATACCATATCACAATACCGGTGTGCAATCAGTGGTGTGCAAGAGATAACGGTGGCAAATAGTATGAATGTCTAAGTATATATAATAGGTTCACATCCCGTTCAATGCGGCAATATTAGGCCTATAAACTAGCATCCAAGGCTTCAAGTTCGGCTTCAACAGTGGAAAATAGGTTTAATCAAGCCAAAACCAATGAAAGTAGGCCTATAAAATCAGAAATAATAGGTTCACATCCTGTTCAATGCGGCAATATTAGACCTATAAACTGGCATTTGTGGCTTCAAATCCAGCTCTCAACAATGATAAATAGGTTCAATCAAGCCGAATCTAATGAAAGGAGGCCTAAAAATCAGAAAAGTAGGTTCACATCCTGTTCAATGCAGTAATATCAGACTTATTCACTAAACCTGCCGGCAGAAAAGTTTCAATAGACAGTCGTTATTATTTGACTTATAGTGTGAATTAGCAAGGAGAAATAGAAATAATATGGGATACGAAAGATTGACCGGCCTGGGACTCACAAGAGAAATCCAACAGGAAGCAGCCCTCTTTCCGGACCTGTATCCGGCAAGGGTCTCTGAGCAACATCACAATATATATGAAGTAATGGGAGAACAAGAGACGCTCCGGGCCCGGGTGTCGGGAAAATTGGCCTACAACGCCGAGGATAGCATGGACTTTCCGGTTGTGGGAGACTGGGTCATGATTGATCGCCTACACAACTCCAAGGGAGAAGCGGTAATCCACAGCGTATTGCCAAGGAAGAGCGCTTTCGGGCGTAAAGCTGCCGGCACTTCCAATGAAGGGCAGATCGTTGCGGCGAACATTGATACCCTTTTTATTTGCATGTCCCTGAATGAAAATTTCAATTTGCGGCGGCTGGAACGGTACTTGTCCGTGGCCTGGAGCAGTATGGCAACGCCGGTGGTTGTCCTCACGAAGGCAGACTTATGCAGTGATATTGAAATACGCCTTGCAGAAACGGAGGGAGTAGCCATGGGGGCTGATATCCTCGTTTGCTCGGCCATGGCGGAAGATGGATACGAGGAACTGCTGCCCTATATTTCGGAGGGAAAGACCATTGCTTTCGTCGGCTCTTCCGGGGTTGGAAAATCCACTATGATCAATCGCCTGATGGGCGAAGAAATTCTGGCGACACGGGAGATCGGAGGAGCGGATAAAGGAAGACATACGACGACACACCGCCAGCTTCTGCTGCTGCCCGGCGGTGGCATTGTAATCGACACTCCCGGCATGCGGGAACTGCAGATAGATTCTGCGAATCTTTCCCGGTCATTTGAAGACATTGAGGAGCTGGCGAACATGTGCAAATTCAGTGACTGTTCCCATACAAAAGAACCGGGATGCGCTGTACAGCGGGCCATTGTCAATGGTGAACTATCATCAAAGCGATTTGAAAGCTATAAGAAACTGCAGAAGGAGACGGGTTATGAGGGCTTGAATTCCCGTCAATTGGAGCAGGAGAAAATTAATCGTATGTTCGGCAGTAAACGTGAAATGAAACAGACTATGAAGACCTTTAAGAACAAAAACAAATAACTGTTTTGGACGGAAGCAGGGTGGGGCGGAAGCAAGGGGACGGTTCTTTTGCTTCCTTAAGCCAAGGCCCAGGAAGCAAAAGAACCGTCCCCTTGCTTCCGCCCCCTTGCTTCCCTTGCTCCCGCTGGTTAGATTGGAGGATACGATGAAGATTGGAATTATTGTTTATTCGCACACCGGTAACACACTAAGTGTTGCAGAGAAGATCAAAGAAGGGTTGATTGCAAAAGGGCACAGTCCGGAACTCATGAAGGTGATACCCTTAGGGGACGGCCCAAAAGCCAAGGCCCCCATTGAGTTCAAATCTGCCCCGGGGACCGATGATTTTGATGTCCTGCTGTTCGGTTCTCCCGTATGGGGTTTTTCTCTTTCTACAATTATGAAGGCCTACCTGGAGCAGCAACCATCTCTTTCAGGAAAGAAAGTGGGATGTTTCCTAACCCATGCTTTTCCTTTCCCGTGGTTGGGAGGCAATAGTGCCATGAAGCAGCTCCGCGGACTGAGCGAGAAGAAAGGTGCAAACGTCTTTGCTACCGCCATTGTCAACTGGTCCTCCAGGGGCAGGGAAAAAGATATCTTATCGACAGTGGAAAGCCTCTGCAGGATAGGAGAGTAACCGAGTGTCCCGAAATATCAAAAAATATGTACTGCTGATCGCAGGCTCTCTATCCCTTGCTATCGGCGTCATCGGAATTTTTATACCTGTGCTTCCCACAACTCCTCTACTCCTCATTGCTGCATATTGCTATCTTAGGAGCTCAGAACGGATGTACAACTGGCTCATCCACCATAGGATCCTGGGGATTTACATCTACAATTACCTGAAGTATAAAGCAGTACCGAGAAACACTAAAATCGGAGCCTTGGTGTTTCTCTGGCTTACATTGATCATATCCATGCATCTCATTGACAACTGGCACGTTCGAGGGATTCTCCTGCTTGTGGGTCTGTGCGTAAGCATACATCTTTTCAAGTTAAAAACCTTAGACCTTCAAGAGGTTTCTATGAAAGAGCCCAGCGCTAAAGATGAACCGCTTCATTAACAAGCACGAAGTCATCTAAACAGCAAGTACCTAGGCATAAGCTGTGGGACAGGTGCCTCTTCTTTCACACAGATCACAAGGCCGGACACTCCTTTCGTCCTTTTCCGTCTGGATTCCAAATATGCCGGACACTGTTTTTTTAGGATGCATCATGAATTTATCGCTTAATGTGACCCCAATCGCCTCCGGGCGGATTCCCTGAAAGATGAGGGTTTGGATTTCAATGGGAATATCATTTTGTCCGGGGCTGAAAGAATGGGTGATATAGAGGTCTTTCTGCTCCAATTCCTTAGCAATGGTTTGCAAAATCCATTTGTCCCCACGCTCAATAAAAGCGGTACCCCAATTGTCCAGAAAGAGCTTGCGTAACATATGCTCCTCAGCAGCGTCAATTTCATCATAACCGCTCAGCGACACCACAATAAATCCAAGGGCGTGGGAATGGCGGAAAATACCTGCTAACAACTCAGACTCTAAGAGAATACCATTTTTCAACAGGATGGTCTTCTCGTCCTTGCTTTCAATCTCAAAGGATTCAAACAAGGCTTGCATTGTAAATTGACGATAAGCGATATCTTTCGTTTCTCCAAGAGTTTTTCGGAATTTAGCAGGGATGTTTTCCATATCGATTTTCATCATGCTGCCGAAAAGCTCGTCGATGCCATTGGTTTCGGAAATGGGTATTTTCACGATCTGCCTGTTAAGAATGTTCATATCAAAGTCTCCTGTATAAAAAGAAAAACACTTAGTTTTGCCACTTGCTTCAGTATATCCGAAAATGCGATCAAATGGAAACAAAACCGGACAAAACTTGAATCCGCACGAAATCTGGATCTAGTTGCAATCGGTGTTCGAAAAGGGTATAAGTAAAGAAATAAATGATAAGAACAGGAGCTGGTAATGGGCCATTACGTTTATATTTTGCAATGTGCTGACGGCAGTCTCTACACCGGCTGGACCACAAACCTGGGACGCAGAGTCGGCATGCATAATGCGGGAAAAGCATCAAAATGTACGCGAAGCAAACTACCCGTGAAATTAGTTTACTACGAAACTGTTGCCGACAAAAGCGAAGCGCTGGAGTGGTATCGGCGCGCCGCCGAACAGGGCCACCCCCAGGCCCAGTGCAACCTCGCCTTCTGCTATCTGCGCGGCATCGGCACCGCCGTTGACGAGCGGCAGTGCGTCGAGTGGCTGGAGCGC
>CAYLVS010000130.1:4948-5370 GCA_964387185.1 uncultured Oscillospiraceae bacterium
CAAGCAGCTATCGCACCGGTCTAAGCTGGAACTAATCAACAAACAAGATTCTTAGACTTCCTCTTAAAATGACATGCCTATCCAAAAATGAAATATTTGATTCATAAGGACATATTCAGCCCGGGAATTACCAAGCTTAGGGTTCAATTATTCTTGTTAAAATCTTGTCGAATATGGTAGTTGTTCGTCAGAAGATTTGGTATAATCTGTCCAGTGCTCACTTATTCGCACTACGTTTGATAAAGGTACTAAACTTATAAACCCAAAGAATAAGTTATGTAAGGGATGGTTTTATATGCAGCAGATCTATGTGAAAAGCGATGAGTTCAACAATCTCTCCCAAAAAATAGCGGAAGCTATTGAAGCGGTAACAAAGATTGATGTAACCATAGTGGACCTTAATCACAGCCGAATCGCGTCCA
>CAYLVS010000131.1:0-4702 GCA_964387185.1 uncultured Oscillospiraceae bacterium
CGTAATAATGCAAAAAACCGCCATTATTTGCGGTTTTTTGCATGAAAATGGGGTGACCACCCGTAGTGTAATGCTTTGACTATTTAGATATCACTGATTTTGGGCAAAAAAATTCGCAAACCACAAAGCAGCTTGCGAATTTGAATCCGGCATCACGCTGGAGTTTGACGTTGACAAAATAGATGCAGCCCATTACTACTTTCAACCACAATTCTCAGACAGGATTATTTATACGAACGTCACATCAACTGCCTTCGGAGCGTTAATTACCAAATCGTTACGGATATAACCCAAATAATTTGAGAAGCTTCTGCCAAAAGGTCAGTTCGACGGGCGGGGTGGCAGCGGATTCCGGCGCTTCCGGAAATTCGACGGGAGCGGTCTTTAGTACAAATTGCACAGCGGTCACGTTCGTATTTTTTTCCGAAACAAACGATACAGGGGCAAAATCAGATTTATCATATTGCTTCACTATCTCATCTATTTCGATTTGGATGGTATCGGGCAGATCAGCCACTGCGTCGTTTAGCTCATTTGTGCCCTCATATAATTCTGCAGCGCCGCTTTCTAATTCTCCAATACCGCCTGCAAGCGATCGAATACCCGCATTCACCTCGCCGTACCCTTGGGCAAGGCTTTTTACGCCGCTCATATATTCATCAAGCCCCGCATGGAACTGACCGTAATTATTGGAAAGCTGGGTCAATCCATCTTCGAGTTGCTGCATTTTCGCCGCGAAGTCCATCTCACTTAATGAACGTTCTGTTTCATCTGCTATTTCCGAAAGTGTTCCTGCGATTATGCCGATAGAACGGATCAGGGCGTCAAGGCTGCCTTCAACCGAAGCAAATGCTTCCTGCGTCACCGCATAAGTGCCTTTGACCGTTTTGACCGCTGTATAATACTCCATAAGCTGCTCAAGGGTAGCGGTCAACACATCATCACCTGATACTGCTGCATAAAGTCCGGAAGGGTCTATGTCTGCGCTGGGTATGGATGATATGGCTGAATCAAGCTCAGAGTAAGCGGAGGAATATCCGTCTTTTAAGGCCTGCATGCCATCGGTGATCTCCGTTAACCCATCAGCAAGTTGCTTTAATCCGCCGGGCAGTGCAGCAATATCGCTTAAATCAACGTTTCCGTTTTCTTCATCAAACGCCCTCACAATATTGATCAAAGCCGTGTTGATTTGCGTGGATGCGCTCAGCATTTCTTCCGAATTGCTGCTAAGCTCTGATAACCCACCTGCAAAATCCGACGATCCATTGGTTAATTTACGCGCGCCCGAATGGGTTTTTGCAATGCCCTCGGATAGCTTTTTCACACCGTCATTCAAATCGCTCACAGCGTCCGACAGACTGGTCATATCTTCTGTCAGACTATCGGTATCCGGCGTTTCAATAAGCATGGCAAGCGGCACAGCGGAAATCTCAACGCCGCTCATTGTGAAACCCTGTACATCCGCCGATATGATGATGCTTGCATCGTTTCCTGGCAGGACAGTATGAGCGATTATCTTGTCTTTACCCGCGCTGGCAAGCGTCGCGTTGGGAGATACAATATCTGTGCACTTTTCCGTATCCAGCTTAAGTGATACCTGAAGCATATAGTTTTCGTAAAACACAGGATTTACGGCCTTGTTTTGCGTGACGGCTATCGCGATTTCAAGCGCGCCGTTTTTGCCTGCAAGCTCGGAAGCCGCAAACTCTTTTCCGTCCAATTTATACCGAATGTCAACGTTCCAGGGAAGCGCCTTTGTTTGAAGTGTTCCTTGATAATAAAACCGGTCAGCTGTTGTGTTAACCGTTATCATATCTCCGTTTTGCGCCAGCTTTTCCGAAGATGTCATATTGCTCACTTCGCTATAGTCGCCGTAATCGGTAATCATGCCTCCCTTGAAACTGTTGACGACATAGATACTCTGTATTCTGCCATCCGCTCCCAAAATGCCGTAGACAACTTCCTCCTTTTGCGCAGGTGCGTCGGCGGCAAAGACCGGAGTGGCTATAGTAAGTATGAGTACGACGGTTAATAATATTGACAGAAGCTTTTTCATCTCAAACACTCCTCTTCAAGTTATCCTTTTTTTCGTATGTAGAAGCCATTATTTAATGTTGTTTTTTCAATTATCTTATCGAAAATAATAAGCAGTGCGGGCAATACGCAGACTACCATAACAAAGGACAGTACTGTTCCTCTGCCAAGCAGTGTGCCAAGCTCTGAGACTATCGGATTGCCGGATGTTGCAGCAAGGGTAAATCCTGCCGCCGCGAGGATGCCCGCCGATACGAGAATGGCTGCCAGGTTATCGGAGAGCGTTTTCAGCATCGCTTCCTTTTTCGGCAAGCTTTTTCGATCCATTAAATAGTGGTTGGTCAGCAGGATGGCATAGTCCACCGTAGCACCGAGTTGCACTGTACTGATTATGAGATAGCCTATAAAGCTCAAAGTATTATCGGTGAAATAGGCAAAGGAGAGATTAATCCATATCGCCGTTTCAATCGTGAAGACTAATAATAGAGGGACTACGAGTGAGCGGAATGCAAGCAGTATCACGATAAAAATGCCGATAATAGCCACCAGGTTGACAATACTTGTATCCGTCTCAACCACGCTCTTCATGTCAAATAATGTGGCGCTTTGTCCGGTCAGATAGTAGGTGTCGTAATGCCGATCGGCGGCATCCAGCACCGACTGCACCGTATCAAAAGCCTGATCCCCTTCCTCCGGCATGTCAGTATACAGTATAATCCGTGCGTAATGCCTGGAGTAAAACTGGTCGAGAACTTCTTGCGGAATATATTGAGGCGGTATCTCAGCGCCCACCGCCGTTACAAAGGAAACTACACTTGTGACATGGGGAATGGAGGCAAGCTCATCATTAAGCTTAGCTTCCTTTCCCGGGGTTTCTTTTGGCACCAAAAGCACCAGTGGATTTTCTTTGCCAAACGTCGCTTCAATCAATGACGTATCCGTTTCGGCGCGGGAACCTTGGGCTGTACCTCCCGTTCCATATAAATAGGGAGTTTCGGACTGTGCGAGAAAGCAGGGTATTATCACAACTAGGGCCAATATAAGAAATGGTATCCGAATCTTCAAAAGCCCTTTGCTGACTTTGTGGAAATTGGGGATTAGGCTTTTATGCTTTGTCTTATCCAGCAGTTTGTAGCTGGCAAGAGTCAAGGCCGGCAGGAAAATCATGACGGACAAAAAGCTCAACAGAACTCCCTTGGCCAGATGGATACCCAGGTCCGACCCGATGCCAAAGCGCATAAACAGCAAGGCCAAAAATCCGATCACCGTTGTTGCGGCGCTGGCCGCTACCGTGGGCAATGCCCGTTTCATGGCAAGACGCATTGCTTCTTTTGGTTCGTAGGCAGTTCGGTATTCATAAAAGCTGTGCAACAAAAAGATGGCATAGTCCATAGAAACGGCAAGCTGTAATATTGGGGTGACCGTTTGTGTAATGTAAGACGTTTCGCCAAAAAAAGCGAAGGTTCCCATATTTATAATCACAGCGACCCCGATGGTAATCAAAAACAACAACGGCTCTATCCAGGACGTTGTGGAAAGGATGAGTATGATCAGAATTATCGGGATTACATATGCCATGGCTGCAAAAACCTCGGATTCAGACATAGCCTGAAAAGCAGCAGCATTGGCGGCATCCCCCCCCACCGCACCGTTTTCTCCTACCAAATCGTAGATCGAGTTCACTGCTGCCGATTCCTGCCCGCTTTCAATGGATACGCTAAGCAAAGCATGGCTGTTTTTGTAATAGTTTTCTATTATGGAAGCATCCAAAAACTCAAGTGGTGTGGTCATCAGTACGTTCTTGCCAAGTACGTCGTCCAGCCAGCTGACAGAAGATACACCGGGAATGACAGACAGCTTTTCTTTATACGCAAGCGCTTCCTGTATGGTGACGTCTTTCAGCATGACTCTAGCGTTGGGTGTATCGCCTACGAATTCCTCCTCTATTATAGAAATGGCTATTGTAGACTGTGCATCTTCCGGCAGATAATCCACCATGTCATAATTAACGAAAATACGAGTGGCAAGCAATCCTCCGGCTACCGCCAGCACAGAAAATATGAGAAGCACGATCTTTTTGTGTTTAATTATAAGTTGTGAAAGCTTTCTCACGAAACATCCTCCTTAAAGGCCATATACAGGATACCGTTGACGGCAAATATTTTTATTAAACACAGTGTTGATAAACATGCACAGCTCTATTATAATAAC
Organism: uncultured Oscillospiraceae bacterium; assembly: GCA_964387185.1. GTDB lineage: Bacteria > Bacillota > Clostridia > Peptostreptococcales > Anaerovoracaceae > UBA1426. The sequence continues at coordinate 4,246 of CAYLVS010000131.1, forward strand.
ATTGAGTAGTTAAGTCACCAACCAGATTTTTGATAGATGGTAGATATTAAACAAACACATGATATAATGTATAGCAACCAACAGGTTCTTAAAAAATGGGGGAATAAAATGAGCAGTAAAAAGAATGACAGACGAGTCAAATATACTAAGATGGTGCTCAAGGATAGCTTTATTACCTTACTTGAGAAAAAGGACATCTCCAGAATCTCCATTAAAGAATTATGCGAAAATGCGGATATCAATCGTGCGACCTTTTATGCCCATTATAACGACCAATATGATTTTATGAATCAAATACAAAATGAGTTGCTTTTCAATATAGAAGGGCATCTTTCCGCATTTATTCAGAACGACTTGCCCGCTACTCTGGCAGACATGGTTGAGCAAATATTTGAATACGTAAAGGAAAACGCACGGATTTGTAAGCTCCTGCTTAGCGAACGAGGGGATTTGAATT
>CAYLVS010000131.1:4723-5345 GCA_964387185.1 uncultured Oscillospiraceae bacterium
AAGATGCCGAATATATCCACGCTTTTACACTCACCGGTTGTATCGGAATTATTCAAAAATGGCTTAATGATGATATGAAAAAGCCGCCGTGCTTTATGGCGGAAATTATTATGAAACTGACCACGGTATACCAAGATTTATACCGACGTTCCTTTAAGTAGAACGACGGGTCCGCGCTGAACTCTGCACGCCATACGATTCCACTATAATTCTGTCGAACAGATTTTGTATCAAATCAATTAAACTTTCATATCATAAAATCGTAATCGCGGGTCTTTTCAAAGCGATGAGAGCATGTTGGAATTTTAGACAATCTGCTAAGATGGAAACGAAACAGACACGGTTGGCCGCCGTCCTGTCCCGTAATTATTATTGTAAAGAGAGCTGACCTTTGAAAAAATACTTACAGCTTGCTTCGCAAACCCTATTCCTTGTACTTGGTTATAAATGGGGAAGTGCAATTATGGATGGGGTTATTCGTTGTGTCTGTGCTCGCCATATTCTTATTCGGGCGTATTTACTGTGGGTGGATTTACCCAATCAATACCGTGATGAGGGGCATTGCATGGCAAAGGGTACAGGACAAAGATTCGTATGCAATTGGTCAGGATGTTTTGCAAGG
>CAYLVS010000132.1:0-5336 GCA_964387185.1 uncultured Oscillospiraceae bacterium
CCTGATCTTGTGTCGATCTGGATTACTTCGCCCTCTTCTATGAAAATGGGCACATGAACCACAGCTCCTGTTTCAACGGTAGCTGCCTTTGTTACATTAGTTGCAGTGTCGCCCTTTACACCCGGTTCTGTTTCGATTACTTTCAAATTCACAAAGTTTGGAGGCTCAACGGAAAAAGCATTCCCCTTGTAGAACTTTATCGTAGCTACATCGTTTTCCCTGATGTAGTGCATGGCATCTTCAACCTGATCCGCCATAAGCGGTACCTGTTCGAAGCTCTCCTGATCCATGAAGTAAAAGAGTTCGCCATCCGTGTAGAGATACTGCATCTGCTTCGTTTCAATGTGCGCTTTTGGGAATTTGTCATTAGGGTTGAAAGCTTCTTCTCTCGTGGCTCCGGTCAGGATGTTCTTGTATTTCGTTCTGACGAAGGCAGCACCTTTTCCCGGTTTTACGTGTTGGAAATCCAGGATGATGTGAGGCTCTCCGTTGATCTCGAAGGTATTCCCTCTTCTAAAATCACTTGCATAAATCATTGATGTATTCCTCCAGTATTAAATAGTTTATATTACAATCAATTCTTTGTCTGATTTAACCAGATTAATTATACCTGAAGCAGTAACGATTGCCAAGTCTTCTATGCGTACGCCGAATTCTTTCGGAAGATAGATGCCCGGTTCTACGGTTACAATCATGTTCTCCGCCAAAACTTCATCACTTCTCGCATTCAATGTCGGCGCCTCATGTATTTCCAGACCGACTCCATGGCCGGTGCCGTGTCCAAAGAATTCTCCGTATCCTGCATCTGTAATGATATCTCTGCAGGCTTTATCTGCATCCCGACAGGAAAGTCCCTCGCGGATTGCATTGCAGCCGGTTTCTTGAGCCTCCAGGACGATGTTGTATACGTCTCTCTGCTCCTTTGAAACTTTTCCCAGGGCTACGGTTCGAGTCATATCCGAGCAATAACCGTCTACGACACAACCGAAGTCCATAGTAATAAAATCACCCTTTTCGAGGGTTTTATCCGAAGGCACACCGTGGGGCAGAGAGGTTCTAACGCCTGAGACCAGAATCGTATCGAAGGAAAGCGCCTGAGCTCCTTGCTTTCGTAAAAACATCTCTAGCTCAAAAGCCGCTTCAAGTTCCGTAAGTCCAGGTTTCAGATAGTTCAGCATATAGCTGAACCCTCTATCCGCAATCTGTTGGGCTTTTTCAATGGCTTGCAATTCCCAGTGATCCTTAATGACCCTGGCAGCTTCAACAATTCCGTCACCGGTTTGAAACCGGCCCCCCACCTTTTCCTCAAGTTGCTTAAAATCAGCATGAGAGAGTGTGCTCTCTTCAATTGCCAGTTCTTCGATTCCAATCTCCTTTAAGAAAGTGTACACGGTGACATTGTGATCAGTAAGAACAACATGATACAGAGGAGCTAATGCTCCTGCTGCCTCTATGTAGCGGAAATCTGTCAGTAGATAGTTTGTATCCTCTGTGAGCACCAGCTGGCAGTTTGAAGAGTGGAATCCCGTCAAGTAAATCTGATTCTCCGGTTTCGAAACCAGGAATGCGGAGATTCCTTTTGCCTTCATAGTATCCTTTACTCTTTTTACTCTACTCTGCATCAGGTCCCACCTTGATCGCTTCTTGTATTATTTTGTAAACATCCGAGAACATTAAGGTAAACGTAAACTCTGCCTGCAGGTATTGGGCTGCTAGCGGATCCCTCATGAGTATTTGCATCAAATCTTGAATTTGTTCTCCCATAGATGCATCACCTTCCTGTCCCAGCATCTGCTGAGCTTGAAGTTGAAATTGTTTCTGCTGAAAGTCGTTGAGACTGGCCGAGAGCTCTTCGTTTTCAGATACCCTCGCCTTCAGCTCCATATAGTTTGCGTATTCCGGGGATTCCTTCAGTGCTCTTGCTAATGCATGTGCATGATCATATACATTCATAGTTTTAAACCTCCATAAATATCGGCAGTATTACCGGATTGCGTTTCGTCAATTGATAAATATAGGACTGAAGGTCACTGCGAACTGCGTTTTTCATCGCGCTCCAATCCTTCATGTTTTCTTGCTGGCATTTATATAATCTGTCCTCTGCCACCTTGCGGGCTGACTCAATCAGATCTTCGGACTCTCTCACGTAAACAAAGCCTCTGGATATGATATCCGGGCCTGAGCAAACACTGCCAGTCGCTTTGTCGATAGCTGCCACTACGATAATCAGACCGCTTTCCGAGAGCAGCTTTCTGTCCCGGAGTACGATATTTCCTACATCCCCCACTCCCAATCCATCTACATACACAGGATTGCAAGATATAGACTCCTTGCTCTTAACTACCTGGTTCTTTTTTAGGTTAAGAATTTCTCCATTGGTGAGGATGAAGATCTTTTCCTTAGGCATGCCTAAGTTTTCTGCAATCATCGCATGTCTGCGAAGATGGCGGTATTCACCATGGACAGGTAAAAAGAATTTAGGCTTGATGAGGGAGTGAATCAGCTTCAGTTCTTCCTCAGCGGCATGTCCGGAAACATGGATGTCTGCGATGTCAGAATAAATAACTTCCGCACCCCTGGCAAACAGACGGTTTACTACGTTGGATACGGTCTTTTCATTTCCCGGTACCGGTGTGGATGAAAGGATGACCACGTCTCCTTTCTTAATTTGAATTGCCTTATGATCGTTTGTAGCCATCCTGGACAGAGCGGACATAGGTTCACCCTGACTTCCGGTAGTAATGATGACTAGCTCCGAATCCTTAATATTCTTTGCTTTATTAATATCCACCAGCACGTTATCGGGAATCTTTAGGTAACCGATTTCTTTGGCGATGTTCACAACATTGATCATGCTCCTGCCGGATATGGCTACTTTTCGATTGAACATCACTGCCGTATCGATAATTCTTTGGACACGGTGTACGTTTGAAGAAAAGGTGGCAATCAGTATCCGGGTGCTGCAATTTCGAAAAATATTTTCCAGCGCTACTCCCACAGTTCTTTCGGAAGGGGTATAACCTTTTCGTTCCGCATTCGTGCTGTCTGCAAGCATCAAGAGGACACCCTTTTCCCCTATTTTTGCAAGGCGCTGAAGGTCGATGGGCTCCCCATGTAATGGTGTGTAGTCAATCTTAAAATCACCGGTGTGAAAGATGACTCCTGCAGGTGTATCAATTGCCAAGCAGATGGAATCCGCAATGGAATGGGTGGTGCGTATGGTTTCGATCTTAAAATCACCGATTTTTACTGTCTGCCCTGCTTTCACAGGATTCAGCTTCGCCTTTAGACCATGTTCCTTCAATTTGTTTTCTACCAGACCCAGAGTGAGCCTGGTACCATAAATGGGGACATCCACCATCTTTAACAGATAGGGAATTGCCCCGATGTGATCCTCATGTCCGTGGGTCAGGATCATACCCCTCAATTTCTCCCTGTTTTTTTCCAAGTAACTAAAATCCGGAATTACAATATCAATGCCGAACATTTCGTCATCAGGGAAGGATAAGCCACAGTCAATAATGAGGATGTCATTCTTGTATTCAAGTACGGTCAAATTCTTTCCGATCTCATTTAGACCGCCTAAAGGAATGAGCTTGACTCCCTGGCTTTCCTTAAAATTTTCAGTTAATTTCAAATCTTTTTCCTTTCTATTTTACGACTATATTCAAGAGCTTGCCGGGCACAGGAATCATTTTAATCACGTTCTTCCCTTCCAGCAACGCTTTAACCGAGTCATCCTTTAATGCTTCTTCCAGGAATTCTTCCCCGGAAAGGCCACTTGTAACCATGATTCGCTCTTTTACTTTTCCGTTAATTTGAACGGCAATCTCTGTCTGATCTTTTACCATAGCCGCTTCATCGTATCCCGGCCAGGTCTCATGATTGAGGGTATTCCCGTGTCCCAGCTGCTGCCACATTTCTTCGCAGATATGTGGTGTGAAGGGTGACAACAACAGAATCAGGCAGTCGATAGCGTAGCGTAGAAGCCCTTTGTTTATATTCGCATCCGCCTTATAGCGGTAAAGCTCGTTCACAAGCACCATGATGGAAGACAGAGCAGTATTGAAGTTAAACCTGTCCCCCAGATCATCGGTAACCTTTTTAATGGTAGTATTAAGCACGTAATTCAATTCCCTGTCACGGTCATTTTCAATCACAAAAGTATCCGGCGCTCCTTCCGCTACGCTCGTCCACTCCTGAATCAAGCGATAGACTCTGGAAAGAAAACGGAAGCTGCCTTCCACACCGGCATCAGACCACTCCAGCTCCTTTTCCGGCGGTGAAGCAAAGAGTATAAAGAGACGGGCTGTATCCGCACCGTACTTCTTGATAATTTCCTCAGGACTTACGACGTTTCCTTTGGATTTAGACATCTTTGTCCCGTCTTTCAGCACCATGCCCTGGGTAAGCAGGTTGGTAAAGGGTTCGGTGCAGGGAGAATATCCTAAATCATATAAGAATTTATTGAAGAACCTGGCGTAGAGCAAATGCAGAATCGCATGCTCCACACCGCCGATATACTGATCCACAGGCATCCAGTACTTAGCATTGTCCTTGTTCCAAATCTCTTCGCTGTTCTTTGCATCTGTGTACCTGAGAAAATACCAGGAAGAGTCCAGGAAAGTGTCCATTGTATCCATCTCACGGGTTGCGGTTCCCCTGCATTTGGGACAGGAGGTTTTGGCAAAGCTCTTGCTCGTTGTCAGTGGAGACTCGCCTTTACCGGTGAACTCCACATCGGTGGGCAGCAAAACGGGAAGGTTCTCAATCTTTTCGGGAACCCAGCCGCAGGTTTCACAATAGATCATAGGAATCGGCGTTCCCCAATAGCGTTGTCTAGAGATGAGCCAATCCCGGAGTCTGAAATTGACAGTGGGGATACCGAGACCATTCTCGTCCAAATAAGTGGTAATATCCTTAATCGCATCTTGATTATGCATGCCGTTAAAGTCGCCGGAATTGATCATCTTGCCTTCTGCCACGAAAGCTTTTTTGAGGTTATAGAGATCGATATCCGGATTCTCGGGATCCACAACCGGAACAATGTCAAGGCCGTATTTAACAGCGAAGTCAAAATCTCTCTCATCGTGGGCAGGAACAGCCATGATGGCGCCTGTTCCGTAATCCATGAGCACGTAATTGGCAATGTAAATCGGCACTTCTTTCCCATTCATGGGATTAATTGCATAGCTACCGATAAATACCCCTTCTTTTTCCAGAGTGGTTGATGTTCTTTCAATTTCACTCACATGTTGGAGTTTTTCCTTAAACGCCGCAGCGTTTTTCTGATATTCACCTTCCCCTGTAAGTTCCTCGACATAAGGATGTTCGGG
>CAYLVS010000133.1:0-5329 GCA_964387185.1 uncultured Oscillospiraceae bacterium
TTTATCTCCCCTGTGCCACCGGCCACTGACCTGACGTAATGATCCTCAACATAGATTCTGGTAGGTGCCAGCCCTCCCTTATAGTAAGGGCCCACCGGTGACAGAATGATTATGAAGAGGTATTGACGTGAAGCCCGAACTCCTAAAAACGGCTCCGTGGCGATGATAAATGGCCGGATGTAGATTGAAGTCCCTTGTTTATTCGGTATCCAGTCCTTCTCCAGATGGATCAGAGCTTTCACTGCCTCTGTCATAAGCCCTTGGGGTAGCGGCGGAATGCACAGCCTCTCACAAGAGGAAATAGCACGTCTGTCATTCATGTCAGGGCGGAATAGCAGTGTTCTGCCATCGGGAGACCGGTAGCCTTTCATCCCTTCGAACATTTCCTGGGCATAGTGAAATACAGAGGCTGACGGCTCAAGGCAAATAGGACCATAAGGAACAATCCGCCCACTATGCCAGCCCTTCTCTATATCATAATCCATGAGAAACATATGATCGGTAAAGAGCGTGCCGAAATTCAGTTGTTCCGGATCCGGTTTTACTTTTGGAGTAGTTGTCTCTGTGACAGGGAATTGGTAGTGCATATTTATCACCTCATTCATTCGTTATTCTATGCTCAAACTATAATGCTTTATATATGGATGCTGTAGTTTTCGATGAGTCCGGTTTTCAAATCCCATAACTCTTTGGAAAGGTCTACATAGTATTCGTGGGGATTCTCAAACCGCAGGATCTCATCCCAAAGGGTGGAGATCTGCTCTTTACAATACTCTCTTATTTCCTCTATGGAGGGCAATTTGTACACGAGCCTCCCTTTGTCGAATATCTGTACGCGCAGATTCTTTGCCTCAAAATCGGATACGACTTTTCTCTTCCAGATGAACTGGGGATCAAAGATTTCATAATCGCTTCCACTGGGTATGTTTTCGTGATCCAGTGTAATCACATCGGCTATCGCTTGTCCCGTGTTCTTGTCATAGAGGCGGAAAAGAGTCTTAAAACCGGGATTGGTTATTTTCTCGATGTTCTCACTGATTTTAATCTTAGGGATAATTTCTCCATCTCTTTCGATGGCTACCATCTTGTAAACCCCTCCGAAGACAGGCTCCGAGCGGGCTGTAATCAACCTCTCGCCGACGCCGAAGGAGTCAATCTTCGCACCCTGATTAATGACGTCCCGAATCAGGTGCTCATCAAAGGAGTTGGATATGACAATTTGGCATTCCTGAAAACCGGCTTCGTCCAACATAGCTCTTGCGCGCTTTGTCAGGTAGGTCACATCGCCGCTGTCAATTCGAATCCCCATAGTCTTTGGCTTGAGTTCTTCAAAGACTCTGATGGCATTGGGAACGCCGGACTTCAACACATTGTAGGTGTCAACCAACAAAACACAATTGTCAGGATAGAGCTCCGCGAAAGCCCGGAAGGCTTCGTATTCACTGTCAAACATTTGAATCCAGCTGTGAGCCATAGTGCCTAATGCGGGAATCTCAAATTCACGATCTGCAATGGCGCATGCCGTGCCTGAGCAACCGCCTATATAGGCTGCCCGAGCACCATAAATGGCACTGGAGGGACCATGAGCTCTCCTGGTCCCGAACTCCATAACGCTGCGGCCTTTCGCCGCACGAACGATACGATTCGCCTTTGTGGCAATGAGGCTCTGGTGGTTAACCAAAAGAAGCAGAATGGTTTCGATAAACTGGGCTTGAATGACAGGACCCCGCACCGTAAGAACGGGCTCACCGGGGAAAATAGGCGTCCCCTCCGGAATCGCCCACACATCGCACTCAAACTTAAAATCGCGCAGGTACTGTAAAAATTCTTCGCTGAATATTCCTTTCTTTCTCAGGAAATCCAGATCCTCTTCTTCAAACTTCATATGCTGTAGGAAGTGAACGACCTGTTCCAACCCTGCTACGATGGCAAAGCCGCCTCCGTCGGGTATTCTTCGAAAGAACATATCAAAATATGCTATCTGATCCCGTAATCCTTTTTCAAAATACCCGTTTGCCATTGTCAGCTCGTAATAATCTGTGAGCATTGTTAAATTTATACGCTCAATCATCGGTTCCCCCACTTCCCACTTATCGCTTAGTTGATATGTGATCTTTTGTGTGAAAAATATATCCTGTTAAAGATTAATTGTATCACATTTTCCCTGCTGGCAAAACCTTTTTCAAATATTCTCCAGTGTAAGAGCTCTCCATATTTATTAATTCTTCAGGGGTGCAGACAGCGATGACTTCTCCCCCACGGTCTCCCCCCTCGGGTCCCAGGTCGATAATGGTATCCGCTGTCTTAATCACGTCTAGGTTATGCTCAATGACGATAACCGTATTCCCCATATCAACCAGGCGCTCTAAAACCTGAATCAGCTTGTCCACGTCTGCGAAATGAAGACCGGTAGTGGGCTCATCGAGAATGTAGAGTGTCTTGCCGGTGCTGCGTTTGGATAACTCCGATGCCAACTTCACACGCTGAGCCTCTCCTCCCGAGAGTTGTGTTGAAGGCTGTCCCAGCTTGACATAGCCCAAACCCACCTCTTCCAATGTAACAAGCTGTCGCGTAATGGCAGGTATGTTCTTGAAGAATTCCAAAGCCTCGGATACATTCATATCCAACACATCGTATATGTTCTTGCCCTTATATTTAACTTCCAACGTTTCACGGTTGTAGCGCTTCCCTTTACACACTTCACAAGGAACGTATACATCGGATAGGAAGTGCATTTCGATGCGGAGGATTCCGTCACCGCTGCATGCTTCGCATCTCCCCCCCTTAACATTGAAGCTGAAACGCCCCTTTCCAAAGCCCCTGACCTTAGATTCGGGCAACTGGGCAAAAAGATCCCGGATGTTGGTGAATACGCCGGTATAGGTTGCAGGGTTAGACCTGGGGGTCCTGCCTATGGGGGATTGATCGATATTGATAACCTTGTCAATCTGCTCAATGCCATGAATTTCTTTATGGGCACCGGGTCTGTCCTTAGCGCGGTTTAACTTTGCGGCAACGCTCTTATACAGCACTTCGTTGATGAGGCTGCTTTTGCCCGATCCGGAAACACCGGTGACGCAGATAAACTGCCCGAGTGGAATCTTTACATCTACTTTCTTCAGGTTGTTCTCCGAAGCGCCGATGATCTGCAGCGCTTGTCCGTTCCCAGGCCTTCTGTTGGCTGGAACAGGAATCTGCCTATCCCCACGAAGATAGCTGCCTGTAATGGATTCCTCACAAGCCTTAATCTCCTCAATATTTCCTTCCGCAACTACTTCTCCTCCATGGATTCCCGCGCCGGGGCCTATGTCAATAATGTGATCGGCTTCGTACATGGTCTCTTCGTCATGTTCTACGACGATGAGGGTGTTTCCCATATTCGTCAAATTGCGCAGGGTCGTCAGGAGCTTGGCATTATCCCTTTGATGTAGGCCGATGCTGGGTTCATCCAATATATATAAGACGCCCATCAGTCCCGATCCGATCTGGGTTGCCAGGCGGATTCTCTGAGACTCCCCTCCTGATAAGGTTCCCGAGGATCTGGACAGAGTCAGGTAATCCAACCCAACGTTCACTAAAAACCCAAGCCTGGAGACCAACTCTTTCTTAATTTGCTTGGCAACAGCAGTATCCCGGTCCGAAAGATCCAGATTGCGGATGAACTCCAAGGCGCTTCGCACCGACAGATCGGAGAAGGCAGCGATGTTCATTCCTCCCACTGTGACGGCTAGGACTTCCGGCTTCAGCCTTTTCCCCCCACATGTGGGACAGGGTACAATGTTCATGTACTGCCGCATCCTCTCCTTAATGTAATCGGAATTGGTGTCCTTGTATCTTCTCTCCAGGTTGTTGATAACCCCTTCGAAGGAGTGATTTCGATAGGATTCAGAGCCGTTGTTGCGGCTGACATAATAGTATTGCAGCTTGCGGTTTCCTGTCCCGTAGAGCAGTTCCTGCTTAAATTTAGCGGGAAGTTGACCATAGGGCGCATTAATGTCAACTTTATGATCCTCAGCAAGGGCATCCACCATCTGGCGATAGAAGCTGGAGATATCCATCGATGCGAATACGTTAGCCAGAGCTCCTTTGGGAATGGATATGTCCTGTTGGGTAATGATCAGATCGGGGTCGATTCTCTCGAGATAACCCAATCCGGTGCAATCGGGACATGCTCCAAAGGGGCTGTTAAAGGAAAACATTCTGGGCTCCAGTTCCTCCATGCTGACTCCGTGCTCCGGGCATGCCAGCTTCGTATTGAATACCATGGTGTTGCCGTTTTCTACAATGACGGTGACCCGGCCGTCTCCATGCGTAATGGACATTTCTACGGACTCAGACAGGCGGCTTTCTGCCCCCTGCTTTACGATGATCCTGTCGATGACGATTTCTATAGTGTGTTTATAGGTTTTTTCCAGTTTGATCTCTTCGCCGTCCAGTTCTCGGATCTCCCCATCAATGCGGACTCGCGTGAATCCTTCTTTGCGGATTCGACTGAGAATCTTATCATGCTCCCCTTTTCTTTCCCGGATAACGGGAGCGAGAATGGTAAGTCTCGCCCCTTCCCCGAGGTCCATGAGCTGATCTACGATCTGGTCCACAGTCTGGCTGGAGATTTCTATTCCGCATATAGGACAATGGGGGATCCCGACACGGGCGTACATGAGACGGAGATAGTCGTGGATCTCTGTTACGGTTCCTACTGTGGAACGGGGATTTTTGTTGGTGGTTTTTTGATCTATGGATATGGCAGGAGAGAGTCCTTCAATATATTCAACATCAGGCTTTTCCATCTGGCCCAAAAATTGTCTGGCATAGGAGGACAGACTCTCCATATAGCGCCTTTGGCCCTCTGCATAAATGGTATCAAAAGCCAGTGAGGACTTGCCGGAGCCGGATAGTCCTGTTAGGACTACCAGTTTGTCTCTCGGTATGGTTAGGCTTACGTTTTTGAGATTGTGTTCGTTTGCACCTTTGATTATGATTTTGTCTGACATTTGTCTTCCTCGTTTACGCTAGTAATTTAAGTATTGGGGTTACAGTCTGACCTTGTACTCGAAGAGGCGGTCCCGCAGCTGGGCTGCTCGCTCAAACTGCAGATCTGAGGCTGCCTGCTTCATCTGCTTTTCAAGCAGCTTGACGTAGTCTGCCAGCTCCTTTTTTGTCAGTTCGAGAGGCCGTTTGCCATGGTAGTACTCCTCTGCCTCTTCCACTGCTTTGGTCGCTTCTATAATATCACGTATGGATTTCTCTATCGTAGTTGGTATGATACCGTTCTCTTCGTTGTAGGCTTGCTGGATTTCCCTCCGGCGCTTGGTCTCACTGATGGCTT
>CAYLVS010000134.1:0-1008 GCA_964387185.1 uncultured Oscillospiraceae bacterium
CTCCCGTGGACAATCTATTCATCACCGAGTTTCTGCCCGATGCTGACGGACAGGTCTCTGGGAGGCTTCGTATCGTCTCTGGAATCCGGATAATCCGCCTCAACCCATACTTCTTCTATAAGGGCCAGCCTCTGCTCAGGGGTCAGGGACTTCCAGTAAGCTGCAAAGACCTCCTCGTCTTCCATGACGTTTTCCATCTCGTAGACAGGGATCTTTATTGGTTGGTTAGGCGTTTCCTCTGTGCCGGGGTCAGTGGTTTCCGTTCCTTCCCCGTCCATGTAAAGAATGTTGCTCTCAGAATCTGTCTTATAAATGAAGTTGCCTTCGTCATCCATGAGCCAGAGAGGATTGCCCTCACCGTCAAGAGCCCGTATGGGATTGCCATCCCCGTCGGTCTTGGCCTTCTGTGACCCGATAGCCGCTGTCAAGAGAGACAACACATACTCTGTCCCGGTCTCCGCATTGGAACCCAGGAGCTGCAGCAGGCGGTTGATCTTGGTCACATCGACCCTCTCGTCTCCATCCCCACCTGTTATAATGGTGTTTATGGCCTCCCCGTAAGCCAGACCTACTGCGATACGATACTCCTCCAGCTTGCCGGCATAATAGGTGGCATAGGCATTTCGAAGCTGGCGGTCGGTAGCCTGCTCATAGGCCGTCCCCAGCTTAGTCCGCAGGGTCGTACGTAAGGCCGTCAGAGCAGCGTTGTGGTCAGTCAGTTCTTTAGGAGTCATGCCTCTGGTGGACCGATCAAACAGAGTCAGATCCAGCTCATCCTCCGGTTCCGCAAGACCCAGATCCAAAGCCGCAACAAAGAGCTTGAGCTCTTCCATAGTCACAGTCGGGCCTGTTACGTCGGTTATCATCTGAGCCAAGATCTCCTGGGTCAGCCCCAGAACCGCCCGGACCTGGTCTCCCAGCAGCTTGCCGCCGATGAGGGTCAGCAGGGTTTCGTTGTCCAGACCGCCCATGAACTGGGCCACCAGATCCTCAGGACTCTGTTGGGGC
>CAYLVS010000134.1:1018-5299 GCA_964387185.1 uncultured Oscillospiraceae bacterium
CAAGGACCTGATCTCCGTCGAGCAGATCACTGATGGCCTCCTCATGGTCGTTGTCCTGGTCGTCGCCTTCTTCCCTTCCGTCGGTGGGAAGACCCGGAATATCTGTACCTATGCCGGTTTCCTGCCTGAGGAAGGTATCCACTACCCTGGCAATACGCAGAGTCTGAACCTTTTCTTCCTCATCCGGCAGGATGTCTACTTTGAAATATAGGTCCGGTGTCCCGATGTTGCCGCCGATGTCCAGAATGCTCTTCGCCTCGTTGGCGGTTTCGCCAAAGGTCAGCTTGGAGTTTTCATCCTTCATCAGCAGGTCGCCTACATCGGTTGTAACCGCGAAAATACCATTGTTCGTAATGGTTCCCACAGTCACGTCTCCGGTACCCGTAGTGACGGTAAGGGTGCCGCCCTCATCCACCAGGGCACCATTCTCCGGATCGGTCAGGCTGATATCGCCTTCCACTGTGGTGAGGTTGAGGAGGCCTCCGCCTTCTACACTCACATTATCCACAGCGGTGATACCACCTTTAATAACTGTCAGGTCAACGAGGCCACCGTCCCCCACAGAAGTGCCGTGGAGATTTATGTTCTCCCATTCCACGTCTGCTCCCGTGTCGGTCTTAATGTAGGCATGGCCTGTATAAGCTCCACCATCGGAAATTTCCATCAGCTGAACATTAACCGTATCCGTAAATTTTGATGCCAGGATCAGTGGGTTGAATTCATCAAAAATATTGTTCCCATCTCCTGCAAGGATCACCACTTGATCCGCTCTTACATTGACATCCGTGCCAAGTCTGCCATTTAATATCGTTTCTTCTCCGCCGAAATCCAGCATTACCTTTTCACCTTCAATGGTTCCGATCTTGATGTCTAAGGGGCCGAAGTAAGGCGTGGTTTCTCTGCTTTGCATAGCCGACAGCTTACTCCTCTTGCCTGTGTTGTCTACCCAGGTTCCATCAGCTAAAAGGACCACATCCCTACCATCTGCAAGTTTCAGGATTCGCACAGCGACTCCATTATTTCCATCTGCTTCTCCGTGGCCTGCCTTATATATCTTGAGCATTTGGGCATCTTCACCAAAGTTGCCGCCGTCCGAGTATCCTTCCTCCCCATAAACAAATGTTCCACTTGTGGTAACTAATTTAACCAGATTACCCGAATCATCATCCATTCCAAAGTAGTCCATCCCAAAGTAGAAGCTACTTTCGAGGGTGTCTGTATTTGGTACAGCTGCCATATAAACGCCGCTAACCACTTGGTGCAGATAGTAGGAAGTCCCTTCTGCTAATTCTAAATGGCCAGCTTGATCTGAACCCACCGCCGAGCCCACAGCGTACTTTATGGCACTTGTCGTCGTACCGGTGTCTTCCAGGGCGTAGAAGGTTTTGTCCGGTGTGTATTTGGCTACTGCTTTGGAAGATCCATCGGTAAAGACCAGGGTTCCCAGAGCGCAGCTGTCTTCCCCGCCACCAATCTTCATCCGCATTCCGTTGGCAATGTCTGCATAACCGTCCGGATTGGAGTGGAGATCAAAGTCCACCGAACTCAAGTAGGAAATCTCAGCTCCTTCTGTCGTCGGCTTTATATATGTTGTATTTTCTACATAGTCAAGGACCGGTGTATAACCTGCAGCGATCATTTGGGGTCCACTCTCATTAAAGATGGTGCCTGTCTCATCCTCATAATGTACGCCTGTGGTTAATCCCCCCTGGGGTTTGTTCCATAGATACCCTCCATCGTACCCATACATCATTCGCTCATATGCTGTTGCCTTCCGGTGCTGCTCTACCGTATATACCGGGACACCTCCGTCGTCCATAACCGGGTCGCCCTTATAATCTGTCTTCGGCACCATGTTGGGCGAAAACAGGATAGAAGCATATTTGGTAGCATCCTGGCTATCTTTGGGATGGTCTTTATCATAGTGCAGGGATAATTGAACAATACTTCCATCTCTCAATGTGCCGTAAGCTGCATCGGATGGCAGGTAGATTCCTGTAGAGATGTCAACCGATTCAGGCACTTGATCCAGGAAGAGGATACCGCCGGCTACTCCCAGGTAACCTCCATTTAATTGACTCTTCTCTACATCAATAGTCAACTCACCTGTGTTGGAATCGCGTAGCCAAATAACAGTCATTGGTCCGGTAGCTTCAGCTTCGGCTTCTTCTTCCAATTCATAGACTTTGATTAAGAAGATATCTTCAGAATCCTCTTTGGGCGTCGCCACGAAGTATTTATTCAGCAATTCATTATATCGATCTTTTTTGCTGCCCGTCAGATCACCTTCCGCAAGAGCCTTCACAACATAAGCTTTGATTTCGTCATCATATTCGGTTTCGAAGCTGTAGGATCCGTTTTTGACCCTTAATGTCTCAATCTCCTGTGGATTGGTGCTGCTCATAATCAAGGAAATGCTTCCCTTTTTATTATTACCAAGTTGGTTGGGGAGAATATCTACCCCCATCGCAGATTTCGTTGTGGCTCCCACTCGTTCAGCGCTATAGGTAGCTTCGGTAGGTGGTGTAATTTTCTCTGAAGCGATGTCCAAATCTTTAGTATAGGACACGGTGGTTTCCGACTGGGGATCATTTGTTTCGGACAAGGTAGCTTTGATGGTCACGGAGGAAGCTATGGTTTCCTTCTCCACAGTGGTGGTCTTCACGGTAGTCTCCACCTTGACGGTCCAGTCAGCCGTAATCAATCCGCTTAGTTCTGCTGATACCTTTGCGGCCAAGCCTGCGATGTCATCAGCTGTAGTCAGATTCAGGTTTTCGGCCGTATATCCATCCACCTTGGTGCTGATTGCAGATGATGCCTCCTGGTAGGTCATACCGATGTCAATATTTTTAGTTTCTTGATTCAGAAGAGTTTGTAGCTCGTGGAGATAACCCTCTTCAAACTCCAAGCTATTATTTGAATGGTCAATCTTTACGATATGATAGAAGGCTTTGGGATTGCTAAAGTCAAAGGCTTCAAGACGGTAATAGGTGTAGTCGCCTTCAGTTTTAAGCAACACGGGCTCATGAACTTGACCACCCTTGAGGAAGACATTGCCCCAGTAAATTTTGGAGCCGTCAGGAAGTATCCATCCGTCAGAATTACTGCCGATGGTTATCGTTCCTCCGTTATTTCCTATATAAAGCCTAACACCACTCCCTGTGCTGCTAAATACAATTCTCTGGCTGTAATTCCCCGGGTCTGCCAGAAAGTCAGCAAGGCTACTATATATCTTGTTTTCTTCTGCATCCACTAAGGTACTTATATAGGTCTCAATCGTATTGCTATCATCTTCATTCAAATGCTCACTAATGGAATATTGTACTCCGCTGAGCAATAAGGTCACGGCCTTAATACTATTATTATCAAACTCAAAGTAGATGTTATCTAAGGCATAGCCGCTGTTTTCAACGCTTCCATCCACCATATACAGAGTGACCGGGTTTCCGTCCTTATCCGTCAAGAGCATCTCGCCGGTAGGAAGGTAATAGTAGTTGTAGTAGATGTATTTACTAACATCCCGCTTCATGGCCAGATAATCCTCAAGATCAATAGTCAGGGTTTGGGAAATCCTCAGCTTGCCTTCTGCTGTTAAGATGTATCCTGTCTCATTCCCTTCATTATCTAGGATCTTATAATCTTTTTGGTTTGATATTCTTACAAAGTTGTTCCTTTGACCGGGTACATAAATATCGATATCTTCATCTGCATCCTCAGCTAAAATATTGAGGAACTGCGCCGGGGCCACCAAGATATCTGCATCTCCCTTTTCAGATCGTACATGATCCAGCAATAGGGTGGGCTGGCCATCGAATTGCTTGTCGCTGTCGACAACCACAACCGGGGTGAGATTGAGCCAAATATCATTGATTGCCTCAATGAAGACAAAGGATGGGCGCGCAACCTGATTTTCAAAATGGTTTACGGAATTATCAATGGCATCGATGTCATGAATATATGCCTTGAACCGATCATCCGCTCCCTCTCCGATCTGGTCTGCCCCAGTGATCGTCAAACGGTTGGCCCGAACCCCATTATCCGTGGTATAAAGGCTGCCGCCGGCCATGGAAATCGTGATGCTGCCTTCTCCATAATCAACGAGTCCTGCAAAGGTCAGGTCTGTTCCTCCTTTTTCCGGATCAATATTATCATTGTGGTGGGCAGTAAGAATTAATTCCGGGATTTCATAAGCATAGGTGGTTACGGTCACACCCCCGATCTCCAGGTCAGGTCTTGGCTGATCACCGTTGATAGCGGTTATAGAGCCTAAAATCAAATCGT
>CAYLVS010000135.1:0-5271 GCA_964387185.1 uncultured Oscillospiraceae bacterium
CAAGTCCTCATGGTCCCCGGCCACCTCTGCCGCCTTATAAAGTCTGGAATGGTACATCCATTGATCCAGAACCCGGACCGGTCTTTGAAAATCAGCAAGATGGCTTACGGAATCCTCCGTTAGCACAGCCATGTCATAGGAGTTGATCATTTTGTCAATGCCATGGTTAATTTCCGGATCCAGATGATAGGGTCTGCCGGCTAGGATTACGCCCTTAATTCCCATTTTTTTAATCAGGTCAAGGGTGAGTTCCCCCTGTTGCCGGATATCTTCTTTGAATGCACGGTCTTCCGCTCTAGCCTTTGCCACGGCGGCCTTAATCTCACTTCTTTGGATGCCTTGCTGCCCAAAGATTCCATAGAGCCTTTTTATCAACCTTGAATCGATATCATAGGGTAAAAACGGGTGCAGAAGTTCGGAACCGTATTCTTCCAAAACATCCTTCATGTTTCCTGCAATGGCCTCGGGATAGGTAGCTACGATAGGACAGTTGTAGTGATTCGGTGCAGTCTCATCTTCAACGGCCTCATGGTTGATGCCGGGATAGAATATTTTCTTAACGCCCTGCTGTGCCAGCCATTTAACATGGCCGTGCACGATCTTGGCGGGATAGCACGCTGTATCAGAAGCGATTGTCTCCATCCCCGATTCATAGAGTTTCTTGGTTGAAACGGGAGAAAGGACAACACGAAATCCCAGTTCTGTGAAGAATGTAAACCAGAAGGGGTAGTTCTCATACATATTCAATACCCGGGGAATTCCTATTTCCCCTCGGATGGCCTGATCCGCGGTTAGTGGTTCATATTGAAACAGCCTTTTGAATTTGTACTCAAAGAGATTAGGCAACTTGTTATCCGAGCTGTCCTTACCGGCACCTTTCTCACAGCGATTACCGGTTATGAAGCGGATGCCGTCGTTAAATCTGTTGATGGTAAGCAGGCAGTTGTTTTCACAGCCTTTGCACCTGGTGTGGGTGTTTTCCACTGTAAAAGCATCCAACTTCTCCTTGGGAGTGATAGAGGAACATTCACCTTCCTCATGATGCGTCAAGGCGATCAATGCAGCGCCGTAAGCACCCATGATGCCGGCAATATCCGGCCGGATTACTTCTTTACCAACTATTTTTTCTATACTTCGGAGTACAGCATCATTCAGAAACGTTCCACCTTGCACGACGACCTTCTCCCCTGCTTCATCGGAATTCCTGAGCTTGATGACCTTGTACAGAGCATTTCTGATGACAGAATAAGACAAGCCGGCGGAAATATCGCCAATGGTCGCGCCTTCTTTCTGTGCCTGCTTCACCTTGGAGTTCATGAAAACGGTGCATCTGGTGCCCAGATCAACGGGGTTCTCTGCAAAGAGTGCCTCTTCGGCAAAGTCGGCAACATTCATCTCCACAGACTTGGCGTAAGTCTCCAAAAAGGATCCGCAACCGGAAGAACAAGCCTCATTGAGCATGATATTATAGATCGCATTATCTTTGATCCTCATGCACTTCATGTCCTGTCCGCCGATATCCAGAATAAAATCCACTCCGGGCAAAAATTCCTCCGCGGCTTTGTAATGTGCCATGGTTTCTATTTCGCCCAGATCCACAGAAAAAGCAGCACGAATCAAGCCTTCACCGTAGCCTGTGACCGTTGATTTGCCGATGTATGCATCGGCCGGAAGCAAATCATAAAGTTGACGCAGCATTTCCAGTACAGCATCTAACGGCTTGCCTTCGTTGTTTCTGTAGAAAGAATAGAGAAGGTATTTCTCTTCATCAATGAGCGCGGCCTTAGTCGTAGTGGAACCTGCATCAATACCGAGAAAGAGTCTGCCTTTTGCTTCTGATAGTCTCCTCCTCTTTATTCCATTCTTTTCATGTCTCGTTATGAAATCTGCATATTCCGCTTCGTCCTTGAAGAGTGGAGGGAGATGCTTGCTGGCTTCCAATTGACGTTCATCCGCTCTTTTCATGGTATTCAAAATCGTTTTAAGTTCTCTGAGTTCTCTCTTTTCCGAGAGTAAGGCAGCACCGATTGCAACAAAATACTCGGAGTCTGCCGGAAAAACCACTTGTTCCTCCATCAGTTCCAGAGTCTCAATAAATCGTTGCCTCAGTTCGGATAAAAAAGACAAGGGGCCGCCGAGAAATGCTACATTGCCTTTAATGGTGCGACCGCAAGCCAATCCGCTGATTGTCTGATTGACCACAGCCTGGAAAATGGATGCAGCGAGATCCGCAATATCTGCTCCTTCATTGATCAATGGTTGAATATCTGTTTTCGCGAAAACACCACAGCGAGCTGCGATGGGATAGACCAGTTTGTGCTTTTTTGCACTCTCATTGAGACCTGCGGCGTCTGTTGAAAGCAGCACAGCCATCTGATCGATGAAAGCTCCAGTCCCTCCCGCACAGGTACCGTTCATCCGTTGCTCTACCGAAGGACCGTAGAAGGTAATCTTTGCATCTTCTCCGCCAAGCTCAATTGCCACGTCAGTCTCAGGTATGTATCGCTCAACTGCAGCACTGCAGGAAATGACTTCCTGTTCAAAATGTATACCGAGTAGATTGGAAAGCGCCAATCCACCGGAACCGGTGATCGTAATTGTACAACTGATTTCAGAGTAGAGTGCGATCAGGTCTTTGATCATATCTTCGAATTTCTCAAAGACGTTGGACATGTGCCTCTCATACCTCTTATATAAAACTTGATTCTCCGAATCAAGGAGAATCAATTTAATTGTTGTGGATCCTATGTCAATGCCTAATTTCATTAATGTCGGGTCCTCCTGAGTTTTATAAGCGTTATTATAGCATGGTAATATTGCGTCTGTAAATAAGTTTCTACATATATATATAGGATACTCAGAAAGCCCACCGACAAAAAACAAAAGGAATCAAAGTATTTGACTCCTTTTGTTTTTTATTAAGAACTGTTTTAGCGGACAATCAGCCCTACTTTATCTTCATCATGTTGTAGATAGCAGAGGCCGCTTCTGCGTTTGTCATTGCTTTCTTCCCGTTAAATCTGCCTTTGTCGTCTCCGCGCATGATCCCCAGTCCATAACAGAGAGTAGCGTAGCCCTTGTACTGCGTTTCTACTTGATCAGTAAATTTGCTCACGTAGATTTCCGGACGCTCTCCCGCGAGACCTAGACCTAGATAGCGGATTAGGAACTTGGCCGCGTCCTGTCTGGTAAGCTGAGATTGGGGAGCTCCCTCTCCAGCCTCAAGAATGCCTCTGTTTTCCAGCATTTCATAGAGATCATCATCGTCGTAGAACCGCGTTTCCGGAACAAAAATATAACGGAAGAAGTCGATTTGCGTAATAGTTTGGCTCGGCTTGAAACTATCTGACTTAAGGTAGTAACCGTTTTCCATCAGCTCGTGCACGATATTCTCGCTCCAATGGTCTTTAATGTCTTTATATTCCGGCCGCTTTGCACTTTCAAAGAGCTTTCCGTTTGCAGAAATCCTCTTGCCGAAAAATGGTTCAAACATGGCAGATCCGGCGACCTGATCGAAGGTGAATACTAAATCTGTATCGCCGTCTTTTCCGGTTTTTTCATAGGCAATGGCAAAAGGGAATTCCTTCATGATCTCGGTCATCATTTCGGACTCCGTCATCACCTCTTCCACAGAGGGAAAGGTTGCACTTTCATACCAGGTGTTACTATAGTGAGTGATATCGCCCGTTGTCCTGTTTACGGTTACGCTTAATCCGTTATTTTCAAATTCGACGCCGTTCACCAGGCGATTGTATCGAAAACTGTAGGCCGCCGGCTTCTCATTTTCTCTTGTATATATTATATACTCATTGTAGTCGGGAAGGTAAACGCTCATTGAAAATTTATCATCTGCGACTCTTTGAAGGAAGCTTTCCGCCATTTTCTTTGCGGCATCCTCGGTGAGGTCCCGCTTCCCCTCCGTGCCATCGCCGTAATAGCTGTAACTCAAAAGTTCACCGGTGCGGGCATCTACGGCTCCATAGGATTTCTCAAAATAGATTTGCCAGATGTACTTTTCTGCATCGATGTTGTCTCTTCGGAGAGAAGCGCTTTGCACATCTTTTTGATTCAGATTGACCGGTATCTGCCCGAGGACTTTAGCTGCAGCCTCATCTTTGTTGAGGAGCTTGCCTAATTTTTCAATGGCATCCAGTTCTTCTTTTGTCAAGTTTTGCGGGGCGGTACCTCCCATACCTCCTGCATCCATAGCCTTCTCATCTGCATTTGCATAGCGGATCCCGCCATAGAAAAGATCTACAACTTCACCGGTATGGGCATCGATGGCTTTGCTACTGTTTGCTATCCGATATGCCGGAAAAACAGATAATTCCTTTTCTTTATAGGCGTAATAGGATTGATAGATCAATTTAATTCCGATGTTCTCAAGAAATGCCGCTTGTGCTTTGTCGAGTCCGATACTCCCCTCAGCGGATGAGAAGTTCGGAAGAGCAAAGCCTGCTTCCAAACCGGAATAGGCCTCAATTGTTCCTGTATATTTATTCACCCTGATGGTAATATTTATAAAAGATACAGGTATATTTGCGTTATGATACTTGTACTGGAAAACATGACGATAATTGTCCTGAAGGCTGTTTTCCACATTCACTTCCTTCATGTCAGAAGCGAGGACCGGTACCGCATTTTGCAGGAAAACCTTTGCTGTGCTCGATGCCTGCTCTCTCGTCACTTTCGCCAGTCCGGATTCTTCGGATCTCTGATAGTGATCGAGATAAAGCAAATTGCCCTTCCAATCCACCGAGGCAGAAATTGCAGCTTTACTATCTTCGCTACTCCAGTTCAGGCTCCATACCGTACCAGAACCCCAATCTGTCTCCTGCTCATAAGTGTGATATGAGAATTCCTTGTATACTTCAGGGATCGCAACTACTTTTTTCACAGACAGAATCGCTTGCTCCAGCCCCTCTCTATCCTCTTCGCCCGCATAAGAAGGGATGGCCATGGTTATCCCTAAACAGGCTATTAAAGCAAGGCACAATATTTTTTTCATATCTTTTCCTTTCTGTGCAACAGCCCATCGGCATAAGCACTCTATACAACTTAATAGTAGGACGAGAAAAATCAAAAATAGTTCCGGAATGTGTGCCAAAAAATAAATATGGTCCCAAAGGTGTCAGATACCTTTGGGACCAATAGATGGTTGTGAGCAAGTCTATAAGCCGGGTTCTGTGTTAGACGATCATCTATCTAGGCCTGCTGTCGCCAACAGGCTCGTGCGACCTACCTCTCGGGAAGCGACGGGCCGCCGCCTTT
>CAYLVS010000136.1:0-5261 GCA_964387185.1 uncultured Oscillospiraceae bacterium
GCCCTTCTAAGAGCAGAACCAGGCGCCACAAAGTGGAAAAGAATTATAACTATTGGAATACGGATCATAACATTTCAATTATCTGCGGACATACGCATCGGGCGAAATTCCCCAGAGAGGGTGAGCCGGCGTATTTCAATGTAGGTTGCTGCATCCATCCCCGAGGCATGACCTGCCTGGAGTTGATTTGCGGCAATATCAGCCTGGTGTCCTGGCGGACCCATACCAGGAAAGATGGATCCCTCTACGTGAAGCGTACTGTGCTTCAAGGGCCGGAACCCATCACTACTTTTCTTGATCCGCCCACAGATGTAAGGAGTAGAGGGCGGTGGAGAAGAAAACAACAGCCTGCTGTCTGCACGATTGAAACAGAGGAGCCAAAGGAAACGGAGGAGACGGATGAATAAAATGAATGCCACAGAGACGAGCAGAGCCGATACCATAATGGAGATAACCGCAACCATTAAGGCGGATAGCTTCCGCATGGCCGCACTGTCGATTGAACAGCGAAACGATGCTCTGTCGGTAATTGCGACTTCATTAGAGACAGAAGCGGAAAAGATCTTTCATGCAAATGAAAGGGATTTGGCAAGAGCTAGGGCTGAAAACCAGCCGGCGCCCCTTTTGAAGCGTTTGGGTTTCGACCGTTCCAAGTTGGACGAGTGTCTGGCCGGAATCGAAAGCCTTAGAACGCTGCCGGATCCTCTCTTTCATACTCTTTTAAAAAGGGAGTTGGACAGTGGCCTGGTTCTACATAAGGTCACCTGCCCCATCGGTGTCATCGGCGTGATCTTTGAATCCAGGCCGGATGCCCTGGTGCAGATTGCCACCCTGTGCCTGAAGAGCGGCAACTGCGCTATTTTGAAAGGTGGCAGCGAAGCGGCGGAAACTAACCGAGCACTCTATGAGGTGATTTCTCAGGCTTGCGACAAGGCCGGCATACCGGGGGGCTTTCTCACGCTGGTGGAAAGTCGAGCAGACATCGGCAGTCTTTTGAAATGCGATGAGAATATCGATCTTCTCATTCCCAGAGGTTCCAATGCTTTCGTCCAGTACATTATGAATAATACGAAGATCCCCGTCATGGGGCACGCGGATGGCATTTGCCACATCTATGTTGATGAGGACTTTGATCTTGAAAAGGCCTTGCCCATTATCGTGGATGCCAAGACCCAGTATACGGCTGTTTGCAATGCGGTGGAGACGCTATTGGTGCATGAGGCTGCCGCGGATAAGCTGATTCCTGCATTGGTTTCCCGTTTGCAGGAGAAGGGTGTCACGGTAAAGGGAGATTTGGCAATCCGGCAATTGGCCTCTTGTGAAGTCGCCACAGAAGAGGATTGGGAAACGGAATATTTGGATTATACCCTTTCTATTAAGACGGTTGGAAGTTTAGAGGAGGCGATCTCTCACATTAACCGCTTTGGTTCCCATCACACGGACAGTATCATCACAGAGGATCCGGGGACGGCAGAGAGGTTTATGTTATTAGTAGACAGTGCCGGAGTGTATCATAACTGTTCCACCAGGTTTGCTGACGGCTTCCGCTACGGTTTTGGAGCGGAGGTAGGTGTCAGCACAGGCAAGCTCCACGCCAGAGGTCCGGTGGGTCTGGAGGGGCTGGTGACATACAAGTACAGGCTGTTCGGAAATGGCCATGTGGTAGCGGACTATGCCACAGGGGCAAAGGAGTTCCACTTCAAAGATCTATAAAAAAAAAGGGCCACGGGGTCTGTCCCCGTGGCTTTGTTTTTTCTTACATGCAGGCTTTGATGGCTTCTTCGTAGATGGCAAGGCCTACATCCAACTGCTCAT
This sequence comes from uncultured Oscillospiraceae bacterium, assembly GCA_964387185.1. Classification (GTDB taxonomy): domain Bacteria; phylum Bacillota; class Clostridia; order Peptostreptococcales; family Anaerovoracaceae; genus UBA1426. The sequence continues at coordinate 1,816 of CAYLVS010000136.1, forward strand.
CTGTGATGCAGAGGGGAGCCAGGAAGCGGATTACGTTTCCATAAGTTCCCGCACTCTCGAGCAAGAGTCCCTTTTGCACCGCATAGTTCACGATGTCGTTTACGAGCTTAGCATTGGGGGTCTTGGACTTCTTGTCTGTTACAAATTCAACACCTGCCATGCAACCGACTCCGCGAACATCACCTATCACATCATATTTTTCTTTCCACTCATTCCATGTGGTCATGATCTTATCGGCAATCTTTCTGGCCTTTGCGGGGTAGTCTTCCTTTTCCATCTCATCGATGACAGCCAGAGCTGAGGCGCAAGCCACTGCATTTCCGCAGTAAGTTCCACCGATGGTTCCGCCTGTTACGCCGTCCATGATTTCCGTGCTGGCAACCACTGCACTGAGAGGCATACCGCCGGCAATGGATTTGGCAAGGGTAATGATGTCCGGAGCAGCGCCTGCTTCTTTCCAATATTCCGATGCAAACATTCTGCCGGATCTTGCAAAGCCGGTCTGAACTTCGTCAGCTACCAGGAGAATACCCTTCTCGTCGCAGATCTTTCTCACAGCCTTGACCCATTCGATGGGAGCCGGTACGAAACCGCCTTCGCCCTGAATCGGTTCTACTACGATAGCTGCAACATATTCTGCCGGGGAAGCGTCCACGAAAAGTTCCTCCAGCTTCTTTACATAATAAGCGATTGCTTCATCTTCCGTCATCTCGCCGGGAGCTCTGTAAAGGTAAGGGAACTCCGCTCTGTAAATACCATCGGGGAAGGGTCCCATGCCAACCGCATAAGCCTTTTTCGCCGTCATGGTCATAGTGAGAGCTGTTCTGCCGTGGAAAGCGCCTGTGAAGACGATGATGTTAGGTCTACCGGTGTAGCTCTTGGCAATCTTGACAGCATTCTCATCAGCTTCTGCACCACTGTTTACCAGCATGGTTTTTCTGGAATCGCCCTTTACCGGCACAATCTCATTCAGCTTCTCAGCCAGCTCGATATAGCCTTCGTGGGTAATAATGTTCATCATTGCATGGAAATATTTTTCGCTTTGAGCCTTTACAGCTTCAATAGCCTTTTCGTTGCTGTAGCCGATATTCAAGACACCGACTCCACCGATCCAGTCCATTAGCACATTTCCGTCAACATCTTCAAACATGGCCCCTTCGCCTCTTTCTATGACGCAGGGATAGATGCACTTGATGGCATTAGGCATAGCTTTCGCACGTCTGTCGATGATGGCTTGCGCCTTGGGTCCTGGAAGAGGTGTGACAACTTTCGGTAATGCATTTCTTAACATTTGCGCTTTCCTCCTTATTTTTCATACTGCGGCCGCACTTGTACTTTGTACTTGCAGATTGCTTAACTGATTCTTATATATGCAATTTTCATACCGACCGAGACGGGCCATTCTCATAAGATGGGGATTCCGTTCTGCTAATGGATCTCCAATTCGGACAACTTCCTATAAAGGGTTGCTCTCGACAAGCCCAGTTCTTTGGCTACTTTATCCTTGGCACTTCCGGAGGTACCGTATTTTCTAAGCTTATTGGATATGATTTCCCTCTCCAGATGCTTCATTTGCTCGCCCAGGGTCAGGTTGTCATTGGCCAGGATTACACCCATGTCAGACCGGAGCAATCTGGCGGGCACCGCGTCCATGCCGATTTGATCGCCAAAGGCCATATTGACCCCATACTCCACTGCATTTTCCAGTTCCCGCACATTTCCCGGCCAGTCGTAATCCCGGTATGCGGATTCCACCGCGGGGGAAAAGCCTGTAATGTGTTTATTCATGAAGGTATTGTATTTCTTGAGAAAATGGTACATGAGCATCTTGATATCTTCCTTGCGTTCCCGTAGAGGCGGAATACTCAGCGGAATGACGGAAAGGCGATAGTAAAGATCCTCACGGAAGGTTCCGTCTCTGATCATTTGCTCGAGATCTTTGTTTGTGGCGGCTATAATGCGGAGGTCCACGATGATGGTCTTGTTGCCCCCTACCCGTTCAAACCGCATATTCTGCAGGACATGGAGAATTTTCACCTGCAGGTGCAGGGGCATATCTCCTATTTCGTCAAGGAAAATGGTACCTCCGTTTGCTAGTTCGAACTTGCCTACTTTACCCTTGTCGTTGGCGCCGGTAAAGGCCCCTTTTTCGTAACCAAACAGTTCACTTTCCAACAGGTTCTCGGGAATGGCTCCGCAATTAACTGTGATAAATGGCCCTCTGCTCCTTGCACTTGAGTAGTGGATCGCTTTTGCAAACATCTCCTTGCCTGTTCCGCTCTCGCCGGTGATCAACACGGTGGAGTTGCCACGGGCAGTAAGGAGGGACTGGTTGATCGCCCTCCGGATGGAGTCACTGTTGCCGATAATGTCATTGAAGGTGTATTTGTAGGCTCTGTTGTTGATGTTGTATACAAGTTTTTGGGCTTCGACAATGTCCCGAAAGGATATGACAGCTCCTGCAATTTCATTGTTTTTCATCATTGGCTTAGCCGTTACGATGAAGTGGAGCTTTTCTCGATCGTTGCTGTATAGCTCCTCATTTTCGGTGTAGCCTACACCGGAACGCAGGACCTCTAAAGCGGGGGAACCCAACATGAATTTGCTGATATGGCTCCCTACGATGTCGGATTTGGTTGAGTTGAAAAGGATTTCAGCCATGCTGTTACAGCGGACAATATAACCTTTTTTATCAATAGCGAAAATGCCTTCGTGGGTGGTTTCAAGTACGGTTGTGACTTCATTTACCAAGGTTTCGCTGCTGTCCAGAGTTTCCTTTTGGGCAGCCTTTGCAGCCAGCAAATCTGCCATTTTCTCGGCAAAACCTACCATCCGCCTCTTTCGGTCCAACAGGATGGTTTTTTGCTTTTCGTTGATTGCAATCATGCCGATAACGCCAAGGACTCGATCGCCCAACTTAATGGGCGTGCAAATCTCCGCCAGCTCCCGGTCTTCTCCCTCAGGCACCACGCTGTCGTAATATTGATAATTTAACGCATCTTCGATATACTCTGTCACTCCGGTGCGCATTACTCTCGCATAGAGGAAATTGCCGTCAACCTTGCCGCCTTCCTCTTTGAGGCCAACCCTATGTTGATAAATAGCAGTGCCCCCGATGATCGTGAGCTCGTTGTCAACGATTTCAACCTCTACTCCGACTGCGATCGCAATGGCTTCTGCCACTTGCTGTACGCTCGGAGCGATATCTCCTAACAGTGACATAATATCCCCTTATCATTCACGAAAAAAATAATTTTTTAGCATTAAAATATGAGATGAAGTTTCTATTAGCATATCATAGACGGGGCAGATTGGAAAGAATTTTGATACAAAAATGATACTAATTTCTCAACTTTGATAAAAGCAACCACGGGGCCCCGTGGTTGCTTTCTTAATTATTCTTCTGCCGGTTCCATATACGGCTCATTTTCACGTGTCACCGCAGA
>CAYLVS010000137.1:0-5204 GCA_964387185.1 uncultured Oscillospiraceae bacterium
CCGTTGTCTTTGACGGATATCTCTACGAAGTCACCTTTGGCTTCTGCCTGGACGCTATCACCAATCCCTCTGCAATTAAAACACTATATGCTTTTATCACAGTATTCCGATGGACCCCCAAGTCTTCTGCCATACGCCGCTCTGCAGGCAACTTGAATCCCGGTATCAATTCTTGAGATAGAATCTTATCTTTGATTTTAGTAGCAATTTGTTGGTACAAAGGCACATAGCTGCTTCGATCAACAGTTAATTCCATTTTCCCTTATCCTATAAACTTTACTGGTTATCCGAAAAAGGTTCTCAGGTTCATAAAAACCCTAAAAACCTTTTTCAGATGTGCTGATACGAATATTATACTTCAGAATAGCCCTCATTTTCTAGAATGTTTTCTTTGTTGTTTTGGACCTTTTTCACATGTCTATCCCATATGGTCAACATAACGATGCCAATGACCATAACAATGGTCATTGCGATAAACAGATAACGGTAACCACCTTCACCGAACCTGTCTAGAAGTTGGCCAGTACAGAAGGGAACTACTACTTCCGGTAGATAACCAATAGTACAGACTAGGCCGATAGCTGTTCCTGCAACCCCAATAGGAATGCCACCCTCATCCATCATGGAAAAGACTAGGCTGTAGCCACCATACATGCCAAAATAAATTAATATACACAATACAATAAATATTGCGGTAGTCATGTTACCCATGATAACCATCAAAAATGTACAGATTGCCATCAGTGAAAATGTTACATACATGACCTTAGACCTGCCAATCTTATCAGCGATAATTCCTCCTCCGAAAGCAGCTGCAGGTCTCACATACTGGGCGGCAATAGTAACAATTGCCCCTGCAGTAGCCACCAAACCGAATCGAGAGGTAGCATATGGGGTGAAGTAGTAGAAAGCAATATTCATTACATAGGTGCAGCAAAGGATTGCTGAGAGAATCCATAGGGCCGGCATCTTGATTACTTTAACAATCTGAGATAAGGAGATTTTTTCTTGCTCTACAATTTCACTATCTTCGGCTGAAGGCTTAGTGTCTTTCAGGAGCAGGAATACTAAAATGCCAAGTACAACGGCAACAATAGAATAGTATATTATTACACCATTTAGTCCTGCTACATCGCTGGCTACCTTGCTAAAATAACCAAAAATGGCCACGATGCAGACACCATCTATAGCATATACTATGCCTCTGCCGCCATCCATGAAACCGTATGCCTTGCTCTGTTCATTTTCATTGGCTATTTGGCGTAAACTTTTAAGAAGGGATGGCCAAAATGCAAAGAGAGATGTAAAACCCCACATAGCATAGATGGCAAGGAGCATGATATAATTTGGATTCAATAAATGTAGAAACCCACCCAAGCCGGTTAATATCAAAGAAGCCGACATTAGCTTCCTAGGTGGTAGCATGTCTGCAACTACGCCCCCAAATAAGTAAGATATCATTCCAAATATGCCAAACATGGATCCGAAGGTCCCCATCTGGGTATTTGTGAGATTGAAGGCACTTAGATAAGAATCGTAGAAATACAATCTGAAATAAGGAAGTCCATAGATCATTGCCCCTGCCACGGTAATAATCACCAGTGTAAATAGGTTCTTTTTAAGCTTTGAAGTAGATTCCATTCTTTTTCTCCTCTCGTTTGTGAATATTTTAATAATTACCTTCATTATATTTCAAGCCAGTGAACCGATAAAGTGCCAAAATAAAATAGATAAGGCTTTGGTGTAGTCCAAAACTTGCCAGTCTATTGACAAAGTAGCAAACAGGGAGAACTCGTGGCAGAAACGAAATGTAAAAACACCGGGAACAATTGACTAGTCGATGACGATGACGATGGTCTCGCCGGGAGTGAACCAGTCATATAAAAATTTTGCATGGGAAGTATAATTGCGAACGCATTTATGAGAAAGAGGGACTGTACCGATGGTTTTGGAATACTCCTGGGTAGGGGGTGTGATCAAGGTGCCGTCTGCTTCGTATTTATAGTTCACCGGTACGCCGTGAACATAAGCCCCTCCGGCAAAGCGAATAGCAAATGGCGCATAACCCTGAATCCTGGTGGTGCCGTCTTCATAGTAGCGAAAATAAGGTCTGCTTTCTATTCCGAAATAAAAGCCCACAGGAGTGGGTTGGGAATACCTGCCTGTAGTACCCGTGGTGGCCTGAGTATAGGAGATCAGTGTCCAGTCGCCTGAAATCTTTTCATACACCCCTTCATTTTGGTTGGTCACATCTATGACGATGACTTGGGTGAGGTCGTGAATCCCTTGATCTTTGGGAAGGTATTTCAAGGGCACATAAAGCCGCTCTCCGGATTGCACTTCTTCTATCCTTGCGTAATCGCCATCGGGGAACAAGTAACGAACCAGGGTTCCGTCTCCCAAGTACCGAAAGTTTTCTTTATCGCTAAGGCTCGCGTAGGCCGGAGCACTCTGGCTTCTGCGGTTTCCTTCCTCATCCACAGCCCCGCCCTTGTAAAGGGGTGCATAGCCTTTCCGGTTCTGGTAGTTACTGATAAAGGTGAGCCCTCCCATTTCTGCGTAGGCTTCTGCTTTTTCAATTGCCTCTTCCATCTTGTCAAACTGATATAAACGCTCCGTAATGACGTCGCTGTTGACGAAACCAAACTGCTCTTCATCATCATCTTCCCATGTTACATGGAGCCACTGCTCTGTTTTTCCGTCTTTTACAGCAATATAAACGGATTCCAGATAATCAAGCCTCTCTCCGTAGCCGGCCTTGCGAAGAACCGTGTCCGTGGCAGAAGGTCCCGAACGGATGTTGATAGATTCTCTTTCCACGAAAAGGTAGGTATAGGTCGTCTGGTATTTATCGTACTTCAAAGAGATGGGAAAAGTAGGTTCCAACAACCTTTCCTCAACAGCCAGCACCTCCCCGGGAGTTACCACAGGTTGGTATTCTGTAATCTCGTGGCTTGAATCCTCTTCCACCCTTGTGGGAGGCATGTGGCTTGAGGCAGGCTTAGGCTCACCTTGTTCCAGCAGAGTTGAGAGCATGAAAATAATCCCGGCTAAAATCACAATTATTAAGATCAGCCAGCCATTGTTCTTCATAATATCTACCTGAAAATCGACTTTCGCTTACTCATGTACTTCAACAGAGGGAGACCGATTCCATAGCAGGCTATTGCTTCTCCCAGCGCAACCCAGAGGATGCAAGCCCACAGAGGAACAGGCACTGCATAAACGTAATAGAGCATGGGCCCGATTATCAGTCCGTTTGCCAAAACCGGAGGCAAGGGCACCAATAGTGGCCGATTTCGCAATTTATAGGACGCAAAGGCAGCCAAAAGCGTTGCGCTGCTTCCCAATATTATATCAATCATTCCGTTGGGTCCCAGCATGTTGGCAACAAAACAACCGATAAACAGTCCGGGGATGGCCGCAGGCGTCAGAGCGGGAAGGACCGTCAGGGCCTCGGATACCCGAACCTGCATTACCCCGTAAGAAAGTGGCATCAGGAGCAGAGTAAGTGCCGTATATACCGCGGCGATCACTGCGCCGTGAACTAAATACTTGGTTTTCACAATAGACTCCTAACTGCTAGAAAACGTAGGCCTGCAATAGGATTACCGCAATAAAACCGATCATGGCAAAAGTGGCCATCGCGTCGCGCCAATGAAAGCGCATGGCATTCATACGCGTCCGGGAATCTCCACCCCGATAGCACCTAGCTTCCATGGCCATGGCCAGATCCTGGGCTATGCGGAATGCGCTGATAAACAAGGGCACCAACAAAGGAATCAAGCTCTTGGCCCGACGGAGAAGATTTCCCGTTTCAAAATCTGCACCTCTGGCCATCTGCGCCTTCATAATCTTGTCCGTCTCCTCTAAGAGAGTGGGAATAAACCGCAGTGCAATGGTCATCATCATAGCCAATTCGTGCGCCGGCACGCCGATTCTCCGAAAGGGTGACAGCAGGCGCTCAATCCCGTCGGTAAGATTAATGGGTTTCGTCGTCAAAGTCAGCAGGGAAGAACCAATAATGAGAAGAATCAGCCTGAGCCCCATAAAGAAGGCGTTATAAAGCCCTTCCTTTGTAATGGTCAAAAACCATATCTCCACAAGAGTCTCTCCCTTGGTCATGAACATATTTACAGTAAAAGTAAATATGATAATAAAAAAAATCGGCTTCAATCCCTTAAAAATAAATCGAAGAGGTACCTTGGAGAGAAAAATAGTAAAGCTTAAGAAAGCTACGGTAATGGCAAACCCTAAAAAGTCCCTGACTAAAAAGAGAGAGATGATGTAAGCAAAGGTGCATATGATCTTGGTCCTCGGGTCCAATCCATGAATTTTGGAATCTCCCGGATAGTATTGTCCTAATGTAATATCCCGAATCATTATTGTTTTCCAATCCAGCCGGCAATTTCCCGCTCCGCCTCTTCGATGGTCAGAGGCAAGCCGGTCAGGTCAATTCCCCGACACTTCAGAGATTCTGCAAATTTTGAAGACGGCGGGAGCTCCAGTCCCATCTCGATCAACTGTTTCGTCTTTGAAAACACCTGTCGCGGTGTGCCTTCCATAACCATGCGCCCTTTGTGCATAACCAGTACCTTGTCTGTCAAAGCGGCTATGTCCCCCATGTTGTGAGAGACTAAAAGGATCGTATTTCGTTCTTCCCGGTGTACTGATCGAATGAGCCGCAGGATATCCTTGTGTGCTTTGGGGTCTAGCCCCGCAGTGGGTTCGTCGAGGATGAGCACTTTTGGCCTCATTGCGATGACACCCGCTATGGCCACCCGCCTTTTCTGGCCTCCTGAAAGGTCGAAGGGGGAGCGCTGGCCGATTTCTTCATAGGAAAGCCCTACGAGCCCCAGTGCCTCCTTTACCCGTTCTGCTGTTTCCTCTTCCGATAGGCCCAGATTCAGAGGACCAAAGGCGATATCCTTTTCCACAGTTTCTTCGAAAAGCTGGTATTCCGGATACTGAAAAACAAGGCCGATGGTCTGCCGTATGTCTCTCAGCTTTACGGAGGGATCCGTTATATCCAGCCCATCAACCAGTATATTGCCGGACTTAGGCTTTAGGAGCCCATTCAAGTGCTGGATCAGGGTGGATTTCCCTGAACCCGTGTGTCCGATTATGCCAACGAAGCTCCCGTCAGCGATTTCAAAGCTGATGTCCTCCAAGGCTACCGTTTGATAAGGCATGCCCTCGCTGTA
>CAYLVS010000138.1:0-5185 GCA_964387185.1 uncultured Oscillospiraceae bacterium
TATTGCTACTTCAAATAGCAACCCGAGCCTATGGAACGAGATAGCGAATCACTCCGTTCGCCATATAGTCCCCTAAAACCAAAGCGTGTGCAAGTATCCGTTCTCGTATATTCAGTTCCAATTCATATTCTTCATCCAACAGTGCGATGATTTCTTGAATTCCCATACCTGTAAGGTTGCCGATCAGGTCAATCCACTGCTCTTTACTCCAGTAGGGATTCATGCTTTCAAAGTAATTCGCTAACTCTTCTGCATAGCGATAGAGATTTCTTACTGCAAGATCTGCCGCTGTTTGGTCATTACTGATTTCAGCATTTACAAGTGTCTGTACATTTACGATGTACATAAGCATGAGATGGGCAACCTCCTCGGATTTCGCTTCGCCGAAATAAGGTACGAGCTTCTCATAAAGAGTTTGAGGGATACGGTAAAGTCGATTGATTATCGCGGGAAGATTACTGAATCCTGTGATGGCGCTCACCATGTAAGATCGCAACCAAATGACCAGATCTCTCCAAAGTGTTCTGAAGTCATTGATTAAATTCATTTGTCCAAGGGTGATGTATTTTTCCTGGTCAGGGGTTTGAACAAGGTTTGGGGCCGGGGTTAAACCTGGGTCTGTTGCATTTGAATTTGACATTTCCATTTCCTCCATGCATTTTGGTTGTTCATATGCAGTTTATGAACAGCCAGGAGATGCTGTGCTTCCTGAGGAAGTTTTCAAAGTCATCTGTGCATGGCCAAGTATTCTTGTATTTTATGATCAAAGGCCTTTCGGATAGCTGTAACGACCGGATGTCTTGCTGAATCATACTTCATATCATCGATGGAGGACACTGGAAGAACGTTGGGAGAGGTTCCGGACAAAAATACACCATCTGCTCCATCCAGCCGATCCGCAGGAATCGAGACTTCTATCACCTCATAGCCCACACGTTTACACGTTTCAATGACATGCATCCTGGTTATGCCCTTCAACACCTTTTCATCCGGTGCGGTAAGTATCCTTTCTCCCTTGACGAAAAAGATATTCGATGTTCCGCCTTCGGTGACATTCCCCTCACGGTCCACCAGGAAAACTTCATAAAGCCCTCTTTGGGATTTGATCTCGTTGATTGTCTTTTTATAATTATGATCCACAAGCTTGATATTGGGGTTCTCACGCTCCAGTGACAAAAGACCCACAGGTACTCCATTGTCTATCTCTTCTTGGGTGGGATAATGACTTTTGCTGATATAACCCAGGATCCTTTGGAGGCCACCCGCTGGGAAAGTAATGTACTTAATGTTACAATTGGCATTGTCGTTGGCTTCAGCAATTTCATGGATCTGCTCCCTCAGTTCCGACGCGCCTATACGGCAAACATTCCCGATGGACTGGAAAGAATTGCACATCCTTATATAGTGGTCTTCAAAAAATAGTGGGACACCGTCTATGATTCGAATCACTTCATAGATCATGATACCGCTGTGATTATCCATATCCACAGCTTGTCCCGCCTCTTTCAACACACCATCATCTATATAAAACTTACCTGCGTTGTCATCCATTTCTTTCGCCTCTTTCTCGTTTATGGTTATAAGGGTGTGCTAAAATTGGGTAAATAGCCAGGAAAGCAAAGGAGCTACTACGATAGCAGGAAGGTAGTTGGCAACCTTGATTTTGGTCAAACCGATTAGGTTCAGACCAAGCGCCAGGATCAGTAGCGAGCCCGCACAAGTTATCTCGGCAATGGCGGAATCTGTAAGAATTGGCTGTAAAGACTGCGCCAGCAGCACAATAGAGCCTTGAAATGCAAATACAAAAGCTGCCGCAAACATGACACCAATGCCCAGGCTCACCGATAGAATCAATGAAGATATAAGATCCAGCAAGGATTTTGTAAAGAGCATCTCATTGTCTCCGGTAAGTCCCGCATTCAAGGACCCCACTATGGTCATGGCGCCGATGCAGAACAGCAAGCTGGCCGTTACAAAACCCTCCGCAACAGATACGGAATTTCCGTCAGCCTTTTTGAACCGCCTTTCAATCCAGTCTCCCAAATCGTTTATTCTTTTATCGATATCCAGCCCGGTCCCCATGGCAGCTCCAAGGACGATGGACAGGATAAGTATGAGAGTATTTTCTCCCTCAAGGGCGCCGGATATGCCTATATAAATCGTGCAGAGCCCGATTCCCAGCATGATGGCGTCGGTAAACCGCCTGGAAATGCTCTTTTTAAATAACAAGCCGATTAAGCTGCCTATTATAACCGTTGCTGTGTTTACGAGTACGCCTATCATCCTTTTTCTCCTTGTGTTTACTGCAATATAGCTTACTATTGTGCCGCTCCCTTGTCAATAAGGGGAATTCAAAGGGAAGTTGACTTTCCAATGGTTTCGCCATATAATTTAAAAGGATATGGAATGCTATCGTATATGTTTGCTTTAATAGAACGCGCCTTTTGGAGGGATCCCCAGTGGAGCATAGAAAAAAGATAAGATTTATAACGAACCTCCTGTTCTACGGGCTGATCGCATTGCTTGTTTTTATTACACTGGAATATGCTCTGGGGCTGGTTTCTCCGTTTCTGTTGGCCTTAATCATCGCCTATATGATCAGAAGGCCGGCTCTTTTCATATCGAAACTGACAAGAATACCCTATAAGCTGATCGCCTTTCTGCACGTATTGCTGTTCTATTGTACTATTGGGGTGTTGATCTCGCTGGCCGGCGTAAAGTTACTTTCAACTTTGTCCGACTTTATTTCCAACCTGCCTCCGCTTTACACAGACCAAATCGTACCTTCCCTCAGCTCATTTTTCGGTGAAATTGAAGTGGCGGTTTCCCGTATGGATCCTACGCTGATTCCCGTATTAAACGACCTATTCACGCAGTTGATTCAATCCATAGGAGAACTGGTCTCCAGTTTTTCCGTTAAAACCGTAGCTGTAGTTTCCGGCTACGCTTCTTCTCTGCCGGGGTTCTTTATCAGACTGCTACTCATGGTTATCGCTACGTTTTTCATCTCAATCGATTACGATGTGTTGACCGGGTTTGTGGGACGTCAGTTTTCAGGCAGAGTCAGGGAACTGTTGACGGAAATCCGGGAATACGTCGTCGGCACGCTTTTTGTCTGCGTTCGTTCCTATGCTCTTATCATGAGCATAACCTTTGTAGAATTGTCCATCGGGTTTACGTTCATCGGTATTAACAGACCCATACTTATCGCTTTCCTCATCGCCATCTTCGACGTACTTCCTGTATTGGGCACCGGCGGGATTATGGTTCCCTGGGTGCTTATTTCACTACTGCGTAGCAATTTCACCTTGGCGCTGGGCCTACTGGTCGTCTATTTGGTCGTAACAATAGTCCGAAATATCATTGAGCCTAAGATTGTGGGTAGCCAGATCGGGTTGCATCCCGTTGTAACCTTGGTCAGCTTGTTTGTGGGAGCACAGCTCTTTGGCGTTATCGGCCTATTTGGCTTCCCCATCACTCTGTCCCTGCTCCGCCACCTGAACGAAAAGGGCACGATCGATCTGTTCAAGTGACACCATAGGGTTACAAATGGCGGTCCCGGTTTTTCGGGGCCGCCTTGTTCTTTTTTAATGATGTTCTGCATCTGCGCTGGTTACATGCACGGTACCTCTTGGATGCTCGGGCGGCGCATAGATGGAATATAGCTTAAGAGGAGTACTTGCTGTATTAATTAAGTTATGCCATTTGCCTGCAGGAATCAGTATCACATCATTGTCCGATACCCTCCGACGGTAATACAAATCGTCCCTACTGTCTCCCATCATTGCCATTCCTTCTCCCTCTTCCACGCGGATGAACTGATCCACATCAGGGTGCTGTTCCAGGCCGACCTCCCCTCCTACATCGATGCTCATCAAGGTAAGCTGCAAGTGTTCTCCTGTCCATAAGGCAGTTCGGAAATTTGTATTTTGCAAGGTTGCTTCCTCAATATCCACTACAAAGGGTTCCGGTCCATAATCTCTTAATTCGTCCTGTTGGTTTCCGGGGTTTGGATTACGCGCAGGTATGTTAGCCCAGTCAGGGACGTTATTACGATATGATCTATTCATTTCGATTTCGATCTTCCTTTCCCATATTTGTTTCTATAGGATATTCCCTTTGGGTAGAAGAAGTGTTTCTGAATCCGTATATTATTCCTAACCCTGAACACACTAAACCCCATATTAATCGGGAGGTAAAGTAATATGACAGAAATCGAATTATTGTCAGATGATGTTGAGAAACTGCGTAAAACCTTACATGATTTAATTGCAGAGAAGGGTACCAACATTGAGGACCCCGAAATACTGGCTGCAAGTCGGGCTCTAAACGATGCGATTACCGAATACAACAAAATGTTCTCTAACCAGGAATCATAATAGTGTCTCTGCCAGAAGGGCGGTCCTTTCCTGAGATTGTCAGTATCCGCCCTTTTCAATATTTATCAGATCCCCCTCTGTACTACTGTCGATAAAGTTAATCACATGGTCTGCTATGCTGTCAGCCTGCCCATGATCATTGGTTACAAAGGCGATTCCCAGAACGATGATCTGATGAAGATCCTGCTCCTCCACTTCAACTATTGATACATTAAATTTATTGCGCACTTTGGCACAGATGCAATCATCTTTAACCTTTCTTATCTGCCATATTATTTTACTATTGGAATTATTAGCAGCAATCTTTGCTGTCTGAACAGTCACAGCTTGGTTCGGTCCCGGTAAGCCATCCCTTAATCACGGCATAGGCGCATCCCACCCCGGCATCAACGCTTTCCAGCCGCCAAGGATGTCCTTGAAGGTAAGAGTGGTTGTTGTCGCAGGTACATTGGCCGGGCAGCAGCAGGATTTATCATTCCTCATTTCTATCACATCCTTTACAGTAGGCTCCTTCTTCCTGACAGGTGCAGTCAGCTTTGTCAGAAGTGATGGTGCAGAAAAATTGTTTTGTTTGGTTTATGGTTTCTCCATCCAGGGAGTAGTGTGTCCATTTTCCTTCATTCCTGCCTTTGACAAGTCCGCATTCTCGCAGGAGTTTCATGTGGTGGGACAGTGTAGATTGTGACATCTCGAACTTCTCCAAAATCTTACAGGCGCAAAGCTCACCACAAGAGAGCATATCCACAATCATAGCTCTTTTGGGGTCGCTCAGCGCCTTGAATACTTTTATATGTTCTAAATATTTT
>CAYLVS010000139.1:0-2163 GCA_964387185.1 uncultured Oscillospiraceae bacterium
GTGTGTTGTTGAAAAAAGGCTCTAAGCTATCCAATGTATTTATTATGCTCGGCGCATGGTCTACCACGAAAATACCCCTGATACTTTTTGAGGCGTCCGCGCTTGGATTGAAGTTTATGCTTATAAGACTTGCTTTGGACTTAGTAGGTATAGCTGTTATCGCATACATAACTGAAAAAGCACTGTCAACAATCGACAAAAACGAAATCTATCAAAAGGCATTAAGTTGAAGTATTTGAGTATATTCATTAATTTGGGGATAGAGGAAAATGGTATGAATGAAGAAATGGCAATCGAAATGAGAAACAAAGCAGGTAATTATTTTAAGGAAGGGTATAATTGCGCCGAAGCAATATTTTTAACCTATCGTGAGTTGCTTGCTCCAGAGATGGACCCTGCCATGGTGAGCTTGTTTACGGGATTTGGAAGCGGGGTAGGAGAATCCGGGTGCATGTGCGGCGCCCTGACTGGTTCCATCGCAGCGCTGAATATGCTAAAGGGGAGAACTTCAAACCAGATGCCGCGGGATGAAGCCTATCAACTGGCCAGGGATTTTACAGAAAAATTCACGAAAAAGTATGGCGTGACATGTTGTCGTGTACTGAATCCACATCCCTTTGAGACCAGAGAACATTTGACAAATTGCCTCAAGATCACGGGAAACACCAGCAAGATGCTGATGGAATTCCTGGAAGAGAATGGTTTGAACGAATAAGGGATACATATTTGTGAATGTGATTTAGTGAAGGTCGGGATTCTTTGGTTCCCGCAGATCTGAGTACATTTATGATCAATAAAGGAATGTATATTTTAAAGGACTCTGTGCAAGATGCCTTTCTAATATAAATGAAATAAAGTGAAGGAGGTAATGATATGGCGAAATATGAATGTTCTGTCTGCGGTTATATCTATGATGAAGCAGATGGCATTCCAGAAGCAGGTATTGCACCGGGTACAACATGGATGGATTTGCCAGAGGACTGGATTTGCCCCCTCTGCGGAGCTGAAAAAAGTGAGTTTAATAAACAGGGTGAGCCTACCACTTCTGAAGTGAAGAAACCAATAACTAAAATTAAGCCGTCAACAGACATGAAGGAGATGTCTCCGCTGGAGATTAGTGCACTTTGCACGAATCTGGCCCGTGGATGTGAAAAGCAGTACAAGCCGGAGGAGTCAGCTCTTTTTAATGATTTGGCAAAGTATTTTAAAGATGCATCAGCACAAGCGATAGATCCGGATTTTGACCAGTTGATTGCTCTAATTGAAAAAGACCTTGAGGAAGGTTTCCCGAACGCAAACGCTGTGGCAGCGGATGATAAAGACCGAGGCGCGCTTCGAGCTCTGGTCTGGAGTGAGAAGGTTACCCGTATTTTAAAGTCGCTATTGACCAGGTATCAGAAAGAGGGCGATGCTATGATCGCAAATACAGGGGTTTATGTTTGTACGATCTGTGGCTTTGTCTACATAGGAGATACTCCACCGGAAATTTGTCCCGTATGCAAGGTGCCAAATTGGAAATTTGAAAAGATCGAAGGGAGGTAGTCAGAATGTCTAAGAAATATGCAGTAAGAAATATACGACTGTGCACCAAAGACTGCTTGTGCCTCTATGTCTGCCCTACCGGAGCAACAGATACAGAGAACAGCATCATTGATGTCTCAAAATGCACTGGCTGCGGAGATTGCGCAGATGCCTGTCCATCCGGGGCGATTTCTTTGGTGCCTCTTGAATATCCACCTCAACAATCAAAAACGGAAGCAGTTGTGGGTGCACTTAATGTGCTTCTGCGAAGCAAGTCGGAACAGGAGAACATTGCTGCAGGATTACCCGGTAAACTGGCGATCGCCATAGGGAAATCCAATCATATTATGGCTGAAGATATTATCCGCGAAGCAGGATACATGCTTCCACAAAGCGAAAATGCTATAGCTTTTCTCCAATCAATTCTTGATAAAGAGCAACCGGAAGGCTTCCCAAAAGAGGCTGTAGAAAAATTATTAAATGCTTTAAATAAAAATGAGGAGGACAAAAAAATGGGTGAGAACAAAACACTGGACAACCTGATGACGGCGTTTACTGGAGAAGCCGAAGCAAACAGAAAGTATACAGCATATGCAAAGAAAGCTGAAAAAGACGGAAAAATGAATGCGGCAAAACTATTTA
>CAYLVS010000139.1:2263-5162 GCA_964387185.1 uncultured Oscillospiraceae bacterium
GCATATGCAAAGAAAGCTGAAAAAGACGGAAAAATGAATGCGGCAAAACTATTTAGAGCTGCAGCTGATGCGGAAACCCTTCATGCTCTAAAGCATTTTGAAGTGGCAGGGAAAATCGGTTCAACGGCTGATAACCTGAAAGATGGGGTTGCAGGTGAAACATATGAGTATAAGGAGATGTATCCCGATTTCGTAAAAGAAGCTGAAGCGGCAGGAAACAAAGCTGCACTTATGTCCTTTACCTTTGCTATGAAAGCAGAAGAGGTTCACGCTGGCCTTTATCAAGATGCATTAGAGAACCTTGACCAGACAGAAGAAGTATTCTATTATCTCTGCCCGATCTGCGGAAATATTGAAAAATTCATTCCGGAAAAATGTAGCATTTGTGGTGTTCCGGGGGATAGATTTATAAAGTACTAAAATTAACGAATCTGTCGAAATTATATAAATTGAGGAGGTAACAATTATGCCTGACTTTGGACAACCTTTTTCTGGCCTTGCAAAAGATCGTAAGATAAGTAATCAGGAATTGATTAGAGCAATTCGTTTTATGATTTCTGCAGAATATGAAGCAATCCAGCTTTATATGCAACTAGCAGAATCTACTGATAATAAACTAGCAATCGAAGTTCTCAAGGACATTGCTGATGAAGAAAGAGTTCATGCTGGTGAGTTTTTAAGATTGCTCAAGGAACTTGATCCAGATGAAGAAAAGTTCTACGCTGAAGGTGCAGATGAAGTTGAAGAGGAAATTGAGAAACTGAAGAAATAACTGGCGTTTAGCCTGAGATCAAATGCACACCCCTCAAGAAAAATGCATCCCCCTCCTCAAATCGTTTGAAGATTAGACTGAGGTGTGCATTTTGTCATTTTGTTAGTCTTTAGCCAAATCAAGTACCATCTATTGATAAAAGTATTTTGTTGATAGGTGGTATTATCATATCTTAGGTTGATTTGAATTGAGGAATTCACGGTTACGGCATCGTGTCGAAGTGAGGGGTACTGAGGCTTTTTATAGAAAGCGAGGACGAACAGTCAAAAAACGGGGAGGTCGGGTAAGCGATGAAGAATCCTTTACCCGACTAATCTTTTAAGGCGTTACCCTATTGGGACGGGCAGAGTCTGAGGTCTGGCTCATGCCAATCGGACATCTGCTTGATCAGTGGGAGTGCTACAAGCAATACCACGGACTAGCAAAAGAGAAACGAGAGTATTTTATTGATGAAATTATCTCGGGGGGGATTTGATTTATGCCGCTATCGGCAAATATCTCGTTGCTTATACGAATAGTCCGTTGTTTTCTTGCCGATAATATGATATAATAAGCAGGAAGTCAAAGGAGGAATGGCGATGAACTATTTGTCGGTAGCGGATACAGCGAAAAAGTGGAATATGTCCGAGCGCACGGTGCGTAACTACTGCGCACAGAATAAAATACCCGGTGCGTTTCTCACAGGCAAAACATGGAACATCCCGGAGAGCGCCACGAAGCCTGACAGGATAAATGCCCGTACTGCCGCGCCGAAAACACTGCTGGATATTATGAAAGCGGAGCAGGCTGCGAAAACCTCCGGCGGCATCTATCATAAGGTGCAGATCGAACTGACTTACAATTCCAACCACATAGAGGGCAGTCGTCTTACCCACGATCAGACGCGCTATATCTTCGAAACGAATACTATCGGTGTCTCCGGGGAGTCCATGAATGTGGATGACATTGTTGAAACAGTGAACCACTTCAAGTGCATCGACATGATTATCACGCAAGCGAAGTATGCGCTGTCGGAGAAGTTCATCAAAGAACTTCATCTGACGCTGAAAAGCGGCACCAGCGACGCACGGCGAGACTGGTTTGCCGTGGGTGACTATAAGCGAATGCCCAACGAGGTGGGTGGCAGAGGTACCACGCCGCCAGAGGAAGTGTCCGCCGCGATGGGCGCACTTCTAACTGAGTATAATGCGGTCAAGGAAAAGACGCTGGAGGACATCATTGGTTTTCATGTGCGCTTTGAGTCTATCCACCCCTTTCAAGACGGCAACGGTCGTGTCGGACGGCTTATCATGTTCAAGGAATGCCTTAGAACCGGCATCGTGCCGTTCATCATCAACGACGATACGAAGATGTTTTATTACCGCGGTCTGCATGAGTGGAACAGCGAAAAGGGCTATCTAACTGATACCTGCCTTGCGGCTCAGGATGAGTTCAAGAAGTATCTGGACTATTTCAGAATTGCGTATTAATCACAATAAGGGGAGGAAACACCATGCAGAAGAAAGCGTTAGTCATCATCGACATTCAGAAAGAGCCATTGATTGGGCTGTTGAGCACGAAATTTTTGTGGTTTCAGATAAACCAGGGGTTCGAACTGAATTAATAGAGTCGTGGATTAGTGCAGGCAAGGCGGCGACTGGGTATGGCAATCCTCATTGATGATGCAGAGATTGAGTTTGTCGGATAATCAATTCCGTCAGCAAAAGAAAAAACTTGGAATGGTGGCAATCGGAGAAGCAGATGTAGGTGATCCGCAATACCAATTGGTATTCAGTCAAATGGAGTATATTTGCGACTATATGGGATGGAGTTTCATCTTCAGCAAATCCGTGAGTGCTTTTGAAGAGGGGGATTTAGCCAAGGACAATATCCAGCTTCAAGAGTTGTTTGATATATGGGCGTCTGTGGTCTAAGAGAACAAAGGAGTGGGGAGAATGCTCCCTTTGATACTTAATGCACACCTCTATTTTGTTAGTCATTAGCCAAAAGTCTAAGAACTCGCCCAACATTGGGCGGGTTTTAGATTTTTAGTGAACATGATATTACCCCATATTTTGCTCAAATGGGGCACAAACTTTGACATGGCAACAAATCATAGCGGAATCGGGCGGAAAATACTTGCAAACG
>CAYLVS010000140.1:0-261 GCA_964387185.1 uncultured Oscillospiraceae bacterium
TCCCGGACCCATGCGAAAACCGGTGACTACTTCGTCAAAGATGAGTAAAGCCCCGTACCTATCGCAGAGCTCTCTACACCCCGCCGGAAAATCAAAGTCTACGGGTCTTGTACCGCTCTCGGGCCCGATGGGCTCCAGCAACACGGCAGCTGTACCGCCTCGAACTTTATTTTGCTTCAGTACCCTTTCCAAATCGTTCAGATCGTTGGGGAAAAACTCCTGGGTGTGCTTGAACACGTAGCCGGGCACCCCTTGTGACTG
>CAYLVS010000140.1:299-5032 GCA_964387185.1 uncultured Oscillospiraceae bacterium
TATGCCATAGGCCAGTTGGTCGCTCCATCCGTGGTAGGCTCCGCCCATCTTTACGATGTTTTTTTTCTTTGTGGCCAACCGGGCTACCCGGATTGCTCCCATGCAGGCTTCCGTGCCACTGCCGAACATACGCACCTTATCCACCGAGGGTACCATTTCAATGATTTTCTCAGCCATTTTGTGCTCGTATTCATGGAATAGTCCCGTAGATGGTCCGCAGGTTTCCAGAAGTTCAATGACCTTCTCCCGTACGACCTTTGGGTTGGACCCGAGAACTGTGGGGCCACCGGCTTGAAGGAAATCCAGATATTCGTTGCCGTCGATGTCATACAGTCTGTTTCCTTCCGCCTTTGTAAAGACCAAGGGGAAAGGATAATTAAAAGCTAAATTGTGCTGGACTCCGCCGGGAATAGTCTTTTGCGCCTTATCGATCATGGCACGGGAGCCCTTGCATCGTAGCCCGTAGTACTCTTCCTCGTACTTTTGCAGAGCTTTCTTTCCCACTCCGTAAATGGGTTTTTTAATCAACTCATCCAACTTGGCAGTAACGGTATCCACTTCTACGTATCTGTATGGGGTTACCATGGTGTAGCCTCCTTTCCTTTCTATCCGTTTGATTCTTTCGTGTTGAGGGTTCGAAAAAGATTTCTATTTGTATCATACAGTTTTTTGAAAACAGTATAGTTCTTATCATAGGCCGGTTTTGTTGCCGGATCCGGTACAAACACCTTGACAGCAGGTATGAAATCTTTGATCTCTGACAGGTTGTCAATGATACCAAGGCCTACACCTGTGATTGCTGCCGCTCCCACCGCTCCTACATTTTGCGGAGAAGCTACCGTTTCGATTGCGCGTCCCGTTATATCGGCCAGGATCTGACTCGTGACGTCGGAAAGTGCTCCACCGCCCACGAACCGAACGGGGTTGGAGGTCTGTATTTTTCGATCCTGGGATTCCAGCATCCATCGCAAATGATAGCATATGCCTTCCAAAACGGCGCGAATCAGTTCTGTCTTACCTGTGTTCAGCCGGATGTTGAAGAACATGCCTGCAGCATAGGGGCTTTCAAAAGGACATCGATTGCCGTGCAGCCAAGGCGTAAAGACCACTCCGCCGGCCCCCGGCGATACATTCTTGACACTTTGTGTCAAGTAATCATAGAGACTGGTATAGATCGCCTCCTGGCTCTCCGTTATACTCTTCTTTTCCAAATAAATGCCGATTTCGTCTAGGGCAAGATGGTCCTTGACCCATTCGAGGCACTTCCCCGCGGTTTCCATCTCGGCAAAATAGTTGTACAAGCCACTCTGAGCACCGACGATGGACGCGATCATGGCTTTTATATCTACGACCTGCTTATCTAAGATGGTAGAGACCCAGCCGGAGGTGCCGGAATAGATATGCGTGTCTCCCACGTGGGCGCATCCGGCTCCCACACCTATGAGGGTAGCGTCGCCACCGCCACCGAAAACCGGAGTTCCCTCGGTGAGGCCCAGCTCCATTGCCGCTCCCGATATCAACATGCCTGCCATGTCTGTTGTCTTAATGATTTTTGGTAGGTGCTCCATGTTAACACCACACATTTTGCAGAGCGATTTGTTCCAGCCTTCTTTGCCTTTTCGGGTATCATATAGGAAAGTCGCGTATGCGGAATCCTCTGTCATAACGAATTGACCCGTGCAGCGGCAGATGAGGTATTCCTTTACATCAAACCATTTATATGCTCTTTCGAAGTTTTCCGGCTCGTTGTTCTCAATCCACTTGTATTTCCAGACCGGGTCCTTCACACTGGAGGACACGGCACGCATTACAATCAGGCTTTTTAAAAGGTTGACAATGTTGGCCCCTGCGATTTGGACCCCATAGGCCATGCCTTCCTTTATTTCCTTTTCAGCTCGCTGATCCATGTAACTCATGGGTCTGCGCACGGGCTTGCCTTCTCTATCCACCAGAATCAGCCCCTGCATCTGTGAACAGAAGGAGATACCTGCAACCTGGGATGGTTTAATCTCTGTTTGTTCAAAAATTTTCTTCGTCGTGGCGCACATGGCTTGCCACCATTCGTCCGCATCCTGCTCCGCGCCGCCATTTTCGAGGATGTATAATCCATATCCACGATGAGCGCTTGCAATCAGGACAATCTCCTTTTCGATTTTGAAGAGGCAGGTCTTAACGCCGGTGGTGCCAATATCATATGCGATTACATAAGTCTTCATGGCTCTTTTCCTTTAAATGGGCTTTTTCGATTGGTAAGTAAATGCGGATTCTAGGAACTTCAGAAGCTCTGTCACTACCTTCTCGTCATCCTCCAATATGTTGTCACCGCAAAAGATTTTGAATCTTTCTTTGTAGTAGTCACAGCTATATGAAAACTGCAGCATCATGAGCAGATTGTCAAAGAAGAAAGCAAACATCCTTGGGTCTATGTCGTCACGGATGCTTCCATCGGCTTTTGCGTCGGCAATAAACCGGATGTATACCTCAGAAGAGATGCCTTCGATTTCCTTTGCAAGTGTTTGCGCATACTTGTTGCTGGCCCCTGCTGTGATCTCATTGTACATGATGTTGTAGTTGGGATGCTCTGCGGCGCATTGCTGAATAGCGCGAATCAATTTTTCTGCCCGATCAAGCAGTTTTACTTCTCCGGAAATCGCTTCCCTGATCACGCGTCGGAGCACTGTCAAGCTATGTCGCAAGCAGGCTAAAAAGAATGCATCTTTGTTCTCGAAGTACTTGTATAGGACACCGATGCTGACCCCGGATTTTTTAGCAACTGTATTGATATTAGTCCGGTCTAAGCCCTTTGATGCAAATTCGGCAATGCCCGTCTCGAGAATCTCGATTATCTTTTCTTCCGTTAACTTCTTGTGCATAGTAACCTCTGTCCTGATACTTCAAATTTCGCTCGTGAGCCACCGCTCATACTACAACACTATATTATTACATTTCTATTTATATTGCAACCCTTTATAAATCCGCCACGGAGACAGACCCCGTGGCTGGTTTTGCCCCCGAAAGGACAGACCCCGTGGCTGATTTTGCACCCACGGGGTCTGTCCTCCGGTTGTTTTTGCAGCCATGGGGTCTGTCCCCTTGGCTGGTTTTTTTAGTCAGCAGTGGTATCGGCTAATCGATCTGTTGTATTGTCCATCTTGCGACCAATGATGTATAGGACGACACCTACTAGAATCGCGATGATGCTGCCGATTTGCAGATAATAGAGCATGGCGTAGAAGTCACTGAATAACCCGCTTTCGTTCACCTCCAGATAATACTCCTCGCCCCATTCGCCTTCAAACCATGTTAAGAAAAACTTACCAATCAGACCCACTACTCCCGAAATCAGGAAATAATGTGCGAACCGCAACACATCTCCTAGGGCAAGCTTGGTTCTGGAGTTTATCGGAAACTTCTGCGGATCCACTTTGTAGAGTCCGCCGTATCCCCACTTGAAGAATAGATAGGCAAAGGGTCCGGTGCCTATTCCTACGATACCGATGAGAAAATAATCCGTACCATTGATCATAAGCGCAAGAACGGAAATAAACGCAACAATTCCACAGCAGAAGTAAAGACCAACTTTTCCACCCGGAATTATGAAAACGCCTCCCCGTTTCTCTACAGGCATGACTTTCCTGTATTTGACTACGGCCAGAGGAAGAATAACGTATAGAGCTAAGACGAATACGATATCCCAGCAGCCTTCCGTTTTATATGTCCTTTTCTAACGTTGCTCAAGAGGATTTCCACTTCCACAAGGAGATGGAGATGTTGCTAATTTTGAGGGGCACAACAAAGTGCAAGATACACAATGTGCTCTATACTCTCAACAAAGGTGATGTTCTCATCGTCGATACAATGGACATGCACCGGATCCTCGATTCCTCTGAAGATGTTTTAATGCTCGACATATATATTGATCTTTCCGTCTATGAAGAATTGTATCCCAATATTGAATACATGATCTTCGCCTGTGAGGATTACAGCAAAGCCTCCTCACTGAAATACCAGGATCTGCAAAAAAAGGTCTCCATCCTGAAAAACCTGATCGCAAAAACCGCCCTTGCCTACATGAATGACAGAGACGACACTCTACTTCTAATGGACTACATGAACGACCTCATCTTTACTCTCGTAAATCAGTTTCAGGGATTTCTCATTGAGGACAATAAGTTCAAGGCTGACGCCGGTGGACTGGGGGACATCGATTTAGGCAGATTGTATACGATCATTAAGCACATATACCTAAATTACAATAAGAAGATTACGCTGGAGGATCTGGCAGATATTGTCTTCCTGAATCCTTACTATATTTCCCATCTTATAAAGAACACTTCCGGACTTAGCTTTCAAAACTTCTTGAACTATGTGCGGCTTGAGTATGCGGAGAAACAATTGGTGGAAAACAAGCTGACGTTGACGCAGATAAGTGAATCCTGCGGGTTCTCTTCACCTTCCTATTTCAATAAATGCTTCAAGAAATTATATAGCATGACGCCCTCCCAATATCGGGCGCGCCTTACCCCCTGCGATCGGCGTTCTTATGGACCTATTTCGGACGAGGAGGCTGTTTCTCTCCTAAAAACCTATCTTCCGGAGCCCCATGACAGAAAGGACCGTGACCTTTTTGCCACGTCTTCCCATCATATTTTTATACCGGTAAAATATAATTTTCGAACAGGTCAAGTCTTTCGGAAAGCCTTCCCTCTGAAAATACGACTCTCCTCCTTTGG
>CAYLVS010000141.1:0-3812 GCA_964387185.1 uncultured Oscillospiraceae bacterium
TTTCGGTACGGGCTATGCCTACCGACCGGTTGAAAACGTTTTTATATTGCTTATCGCCGTCGCGGGCGCTTTGGTTTGTTTTCTCTGGCTCATCGTTCTGTACGATCGCAGGCACAGTATCTCCACAGCGACGAGGGTTGGGGGTAGGATTGTACCGGGAATCATTCTAGCTGTCTGCCTCGCTACTGAAGTTATATATGGTATCTTCTTTATAGAGTTGCCGTTATATGGCGTTGTTGCAGTTGCGGCTTCTTTGGTCTGTTGGATCTTCACCACGCGAATGAGGCAGAGAACCGGCAAAGGCGCAGCATTGCTGGGCAAGATTCTCGGATTCAAAGAATTCATTCGCACAGCGGAACTTCCAAGGATCAAGCTGTTGGTAGAAGAAAACCCGGCTTACTTTTACAATACCCTCCCTTATGCCTATGTGTTCGGGCTTACCAACGTCTGGGCAAAGAAGTTTGAATCCCTTGCGCTGCCTGCACCGGATTGGTACCATGGCCAATACGGTTCCGGATTCAATCAAATCCTGTTCATAAATGCTTTCACCAATTACTCGAAGGCTCTCGACAGCAGTATCTCCGTGCCCCCAACCTCCGGAAAAGGTGGTTTCGGTAGCGGAGGATTTTCCGGAGGGGGAGGCTTTTCCGGCGGCGGAATGGGAGGCGGCGGAGGCGGAGGTTGGTAGCTTACGCGTTACTGGGGCTCAACAAAGGGAATCCCAAAATACTGCGTCAAAGAAAGCACAAGGGCTCGGGCAATGGGCTGAATGTTATTTATAATCCAGGTAGCATCCTCCCAGTTGTCGTGATATGCCACCTCGACGAGATTGGATGGGGCTGACGTGCGCCGGAGCTCCGCTAAAGTAGTGGACGGAACGGTGATTACCAGATCCGGGTCCGGGTAAATAGCAGTAAAATTCCCCGCAATGATGTCAGCCATACGCCTGCCTTGATCGCTGGTGGTGTAGTAGTAGACATTAGGACCGCGGAAAGCGCCGGGCATATTCGGCGGGGAAGCATTGGAATGAAGAGCCAGGTGGAAGTTGTAACCTCCTGCATTGGAGGCAGCGATCGCCTGGCTCAGTGTTTCGTTGGGGTTGTTACGGCCAAAGCCGATGTTTGAAGCCTGCAGATAGGGAATCATCGCATCTGCTATTTGGTTCATCCAATACTCTTCATTTTCACCGGTAATAAAAGGGTTGAATTCCTGCACCGAGGGGCTTAAAAAAACTCTTGGCCAGTTGCCGGGTGTGGCTCTTGCCATTTGATAATGCATAATAGTATCCTCCGAATCTATGTTAATTCAATACATTGTATGCCACCATAGTTTTTCTTGTCACATTACATCAGCTGTGGTAAACTAATAAGGTTTTCAAAGTAATGTGACGGTGGGGACGTTCCTATATTGTCACACAAGTCAGAGATCGGAAGAAGGAATTGAGTTGAAACAAAAAATTATTAATATTGCAGTTATTGCCCATGTAGATGCAGGTAAATCCACATTAGTAGACGCATTGTTAGCCCAGAGCGGCATTTTCCGCGACAACGAAGAAATGGTTGAATGCGTTATGGACAGCGATGACATCGAACGGGAGAGGGGCATAACCATCTATTCCAAAAATTGCTCCATCATCCACAACGATGTCAAAATCAATATAGTGGACACCCCGGGACACGCGGATTTTTCGTCTGAGGTTGAACGGATCATCAAGACGGTGGATTCCGTCATCCTGTTAGTGGACTCCAGCGAAGGCCCTATGCCGCAAACCAGATTTGTTCTGCACAAGGCACTGGATATGGGATTGAAACCCATTTTATTAATCAATAAAATCGACAAAAAAGACCAGCGCGCAAAAGATGTGGTGGATTTGACCTATGAACTTTTCATGGATCTAAATGCCACAGATGACCAATTGGACTTTCCCATTCTATACGGTGTTGCCAAAAGAGGCATAGCCCAGGAAGAAATGGAGGAGGAAAGCCTGGACCTCAGTCCTCTCTTCGACAGGATCATCTCCTACGTACCGGCCTATCCGGACTTTGATGATGAGCCACTTCAGATGCAGGTCTCCAGCTTAGCTTACGACGATTACATCGGTCGTTTGGGCATCGGCAGGGTCTATAAGGGAAAAATACGAAGCGGTCAGGTTGTTTCTGTCTGCAAGGCGGATGGATCTGTGGCAACCGGTAAAATAAATCAGGTCTTCGTCTATAAAGGCTTGAAACGTACACCGGTAGAGGAGGCTACAAGTGGAGAGATTGTTGTCGTCTCAGGAATTGACAACATTTCCATCGGCGAAACCATTTGCCAAGAAAAAAATCCTCTTCCCATGGAGACGATTAAAATTGAAGAGCCCACCCTTTCCATGAATTTTATGGTCAACAAATCTCCCTTTGCGGGGAAGTCCGGCAAGTATGTGACCTCCCGCCACCTGAAAGCCCGGCTGGAACGAGAACTGGAAGTCAATGTAGGCCTTCTCGTGGAACCCCTTGAAACCACCGACGGCTTTAAGGTCTCGGGAAGGGGAGAGCTCCATCTCTCCATCTTGTTGGAGAATATGAGAAGGGAAGGATACGAAATTGCTGTTTCCAAGCCCGAGGTCATCATGAAGCGCAAAGAGGGCAGGCTACAGGAACCTATAGAGAAAGTGGTCATAACCCTGCCTGATGAATACTCCGGTGTAGTGATTTCAAAGTTAAATATTCGGAAGGGCATCATGCAGTCCATGTCCGGTAAGGAAGGATATTCGAGATTGGAGTATCTGGTACCCACCAGGGGCTTACTTGGGTACCGAACGGAATTTATCAATGACACGAGAGGAGAAGGAACCATAGTCCGTAGGTTTGACAGCTTTCAGGATCATAAAGGAGATATCCCCCAAAGGACAAACGGAGCGATAGTGTCCATTGAGGATGGGGTTTCCACACCTTATGCGCTCTTTAATATCGGTGAAAGAGCAACCATGTTCATCCATTCCGGGACGAAGGTGTACGAAGGCATGATCATCGGTATGAACAGCCGAAACGAAGACATGAACGTCAACCCCTGCAGAGCGAAGAAGGTGACCAACATGAGAGCGGCAGGAAATGACGATGCTATACGCCTTTCCCCACCCAAGATATTCACCTTGGAGGAAGCTCTGGAGTTTATCAACGATGATGAGCTGGTGGAAGTAGTTCCCGATGATATTCGTTTGCGAAAGAAGTTTCTTTCAGAATTGGAACGCCGCAGGAGCGGAAGATAAATCCTATTTCTGTATTTTTGCATAGTGGTCCCTTCCTCAGGCAAAACTAGCCATAGCGTATCAAATACTGCAGGAGGTTTGCCATGAGCGATGGAACGGGAACAAAACAGAAGCAAAAAATGAGATTTGTCGAGGAAATTCAGCAGCTTCTTCCTTTGGAGGAGAGTTTTGATGTAACAGAACGCAACATCACCATCGGTGGGAAGGAAGCCTATCTGTATTTTGCAGTAGGCTTTGTAAAAGACCACCTGCTCCAACTCATGATAACGGACTTTCAGAATATTTCCCCTTCTGACATGAAGGATATGAAGACCGCCGGTGATTTCATCAAACGGAAGGTTCCCTTTATACAGTTGAACGAAGTTTACACAGCAAGGATGGCCACAATCAGTATTCTCTCGGGAATGACAGCTCTTGTAGTGGAAGGTTTTAACACCATTATCCTGATGGATCTGCGTAACTATCCTGCCCGAAGCATTGCGGAACCGGACAAGGAGAAATCTTTGCGCGGTGCCAGGGACGGCTTTGTAGAAACCCTGGTGTCCAACACGGCTTTGATCCGCAG
>CAYLVS010000141.1:3822-5011 GCA_964387185.1 uncultured Oscillospiraceae bacterium
AACTTCAAGGACGGACGTGTGTCTGGGTTATATGAAGGGCTTGGCGAAAGAGGGCGTAGTCAAAGAGATCATCGGGAAGATCAGCGGCATTAAAATTGATACGTTGACAGTTGGGGACCAAAGCCTGGTAGAAGCCTTGGATAAGAAACATTGGCTCAACCCTTTTCCGAAAATCCGGTACACGGAGCGGCCGGATGTAGTAGCTGCCCATCTTACGGAGGGTAGCTTCGTCATATTGGTGGACAACAGCCCTACGGCAATTATTCTCCCTACGGGTTTTTTTGATTTTCTGCAGGACGCGGATGATTTTTACTTTCCGGTGATTACAGGCACGTACCTAAGGATGGTTCGCAATATAACTATGCTTGTCTCTGTCTTCGTTACGCCTATCTACCTGTTGGTGGACAGGTGGATTGTGGCCTTCCCGGATCAATGGGGGTTTCTCATGCCCCAGGAATCCTATCCCATCCCGCTGTTCTGGCAGTTCATCATCCTAGAAATCGCTATAGATGGCTTGAAACTGGCATCTCTGAATACACCCAGCTCTCTTGGCATGTCTCTTTCCGTTATCGGAGCCCTACTTTTGGGGGAACTTTCCATAACTGCAGGCTGGTTCATTCCCCAAACCATTTTGCTAATGGCTGTAATAGCCCTGGCAGCCTTTTCTCAACCAAGCATGGAACTGTCCTATGCCTTTAAGTTCATACGGGTGTTGCTTCTCATAGGCGTGGCCTTGTTGGGATTGTGGGGGTTTTTGGGGGCATTGGTCATTGCTATAGTTGTAATGGCAACAACCAAAACCCTTACAAAAACATCCTATCTTTACCCGCTGCTTCCCTTCAATGGGAAAAAACTTATGCGGCTTATGTTCCGAACTAAAAAATAAGGGGAGATGGCAGGGGGACGTTTTGTTTGCCATCAAACATCCCCCTGCCATCTTAAAGGAGTATATTTGGTGGACACCTTTTCCCCAGAATCTGGACCAATCTCACCGAGTAGAAGTCGCAAACCATGATATCTTCGCTGCATGCATCCTGAAGCAACAGGTAATTGAGTCCGACTCCTATCAGGTAACCCAGCCTTGCTATGATAGTGCCACCGCTTCCCACGGTCATCGTTACCAAACATTCCTTACCGATCTGGGTCCGTAAGAAACCGTTCATATACTGAAGGCTTTCGTAGCTAAGTA
>CAYLVS010000142.1:0-1925 GCA_964387185.1 uncultured Oscillospiraceae bacterium
CATCGGAGTTCCGATATCGGGATCCCTTTGTAGACGACAAGACATTATTCATTGCCATCAGCCAATCCGGAGAAACTCTAGATACTCTGGCGGCTTTGCGGGAAGCGAAGAAAAAAGGAGCTCGGGTACTTTCTGTGGTAAACGTGGTGGGAAGTTCCGTGGCAAGAGAATCCCATGACGTGTTCTATACCTGGGCAGGGCCTGAGATTGCCGTGGCTTCCACCAAAGCTTACACCACGCAGCTGATATGTATGTATTTACTGGCTCTCTACATGGGAAGTGAAAAGGGATGCCTTGCGCCGGACCTGCAGCGAGAGCTCGTTGCTGGTCTGTCTGAGCTACCGGAGAAGTTGAGCTCCATATTGGAAATGGATTGTGAAATCCAATCCATCGCAAAGGACCTGTATATGAAAACACAAATGTTTTTCATCGGGAGAGGAACGGACTCTGCCGTATCCTATGAAGGTTCTCTGAAATTAAAGGAGATTTCTTATATTAATTCCTTTGCTGTGGCGGCTGGCGAGCTGAAACACGGAACCATTGCGCTCATAGAACAGGACACGCCGGTAATCGCCTTGGCTACCCAAAACAAATTATTCGAGAAGATGCTTTCAAACATACAGGAGGTAAAAGCCAGAGGGGCTTTCGTGGTGGGCATTGCTCAAGAAAGTTGTCGGCAGTTGGATAAGCAGGCGGACCGAGTGATTTATATTCCCGACTGCAGGGATGAGTTTACCCCTATTCTTGCAGTGGCGCCTCTGCAGCTCTTTGCATATCATGTGGCGCGCTTCAGGGGTTGCGATATCGATAAACCGAAGAACCTGGCCAAATCGGTTACGGTGGAATAGGGATACGGTTGCAGTTGCGGCTTGATCATACAGCTGCGTCAAAAGGATTGCAGCGAAATGCCGTCTTACTTTTTCTATCTGAAGTGAGCGACAATTCAAGTTATATTCAGAAGCCTGGCCGGATCCGTCGGATTGCTGGCAAGTGTGCAAAATTTTTGCACAGACGTGGAATGGAGGTATTGGAATTGAATATTAGAGGGAAGAAGGTGGCATTATGGTTCCTGATCCTGGTTATAGCCCTGGGCATGCTGGCCGGTTGTGGGCAGGATAATGAAGGAGAGGAGCCTCCTGTGCTTGTGGAATATACGGTAAATTTATACTTCACAAACAATGAGTATGTGGAGACCGGAGATGAATCCTTGGAGCACTATCTGTCGGAAAGCAGGGAGATTGAAGTGGCGGAAGGGGAAAACCCCTGGATTGTCATGCTGGAAGCACTGAAGAGTGTTGAGAGTGAAGGAATGGGTACTGTTATCGGGCAGGACGTAATCTTTGACCGTGTGACTGTCAGTGAAGAGGATGAAAAGCTGCTGATTCTGGATCTTGGAAGCATTGGGGGCAGTGGAGGATCACTGCAGGAAGGTTTTTTCATTGGACAGATTGTGCAGACTCTTGTTGACAACAGCCATTTATTTGAGGATGGCCAAAATATAGATAAAGTCCAATTCCTGGTGAAAGGCGAAACAGTGGAGAGTTTGATGGGACATATAAGTGCCAACGAACCATTCACTAGCGAATTGAACTGATGCATCGGAGGATAAATTGAAACAATATGAAGTGAGAGATCTGTCCCTTGCCCCTTCGGGCAGGCAGAAGATCGATTGGGTAGCGGCCCACATGCCCCTGCTACGGGGTTTGCAGGAGCAGTTTATTAAGGACAAGCCCTTTCAGGGTGTAAAGATAACCCTGTCCATCCATTTGGAGGCTAAGACGGCCTACCTCTGCGAAGTGTTGGCTTCAGGAGGAGCAGAGATGTCCATAACGGGAAGCAATGTGCTTTCCACCCAGGACGATGTTGCCGCAGCACTGGCAGCGGCGGGGCTTCGTGTGTACGCATATCACGGAGCCACAGACGAA
>CAYLVS010000142.1:1935-4941 GCA_964387185.1 uncultured Oscillospiraceae bacterium
AATGGCGCTTGAGCAGAAGCCCAACATCATTATAGACGATGGCGGAGATCTGGTCACCGCGCTACATACCGTGCGACCCGATCTGGCTGTGGAGACCTGGGGTGGCTGTGAAGAAACTACCACAGGTGTCATCCGCATCAAGGCTATGGAAAGGGAAGGTGTCCTTAAATTCCCCATGGTTGCGGTAAATGATGCCAAATGCAAGCACTTTTTTGACAATCGTTACGGCACCGGCCAGTCCACCTGGGACAGCATCATGCGTAACACGAATTTGATCATCGCAGGTAAACAGGTTGTGGTAGGCGGTTACGGATGGTGTTCCAAAGGAATTGCTATGAGAGCCAAAGCCCTGGGAGCCAAAGTCATCGTGACGGAGATCGATCCGGTGGCCGCCATTGAAGCGGTAATGGACGGTTTCCAAGTTATGACTATGGAAGTCGCAGCACCTCTGGGAGATATATTTGTCTGTGCCACCGGTAACAAAAGGGTGATTACGGTAGACCACATGCTCACCATGAAGGAAATGGCCATTCTGACCAATGCCGGACATTTCAACGTGGAAGTGGATATGGAAGGGTTGGAAGCCGCTGCAGTGGAGAAGAGGGAACTGCGCAAAAACCTGACAGGTTACCGGTTGAAAAACGGAAAACAGGTCTGCGTGATCGGAGAAGGAAGACTGGTAAATATCGCTGCCGCCGACGGACACCCGGCAGAGGTTATGGATATGAGCTTCGCCGTTCAGGCCTTATCCGCCCTGTATATTAAGGACCATAGGGGAAGCTTGGAAAATAGAGTCATCGACGTATCGGAGGAAATAGATACTATGGTTGCAGAGCGGATGCTCGCAGCCTGGGGAGTCACTATCGATCGTCTGACAGAAGAGCAAAAGGTCTATCTGAACAGCTGGAACATATAGTAAAAAAGGGGTGTGTCCCCTTGTGTTTCTTGCAAAAAAGACAGCAGGCCCACTTACCCCAAGGTTTGTGGGCCCCTTATTCGTTTAGTGCGAATAACAGTTGCAGAATATGATAACCAACAATAAGAAGAAAAAGAGTAAGCTGGTATCAATTCCATCTCCTTCACCGAGGAGTCCACCACATCTACCTGACATCATTCATCACCTGCTTCTATACAAGATTTAGATTGTAGTATAGGATATTCAGGGGCAGGCTATAGTGTGAATCATCTTCCGGAAAAAAATTATAATGATGCGATGGCTTTCTTTATACGGGTCATAGCCCGGGTCTCGCCCATAATCTGTTGGATTTGCCACAGATCGGGCGAGGAGGCCCTTCCCATGAGTGCAATGCGGATGACGGTGCTCACATGGCCTACATGGCCCTTGTAGAGCTCCGGGTTTTTCTTGTAATCTTTTGGCTTGGCCGCATATCCCAGGTCAGTGCTCAGGGTGCGAATTTTTCCAAACCATTGGGATGCATCGTCGCTGTGGTCGTAGCCGCTTACATAAGCTTCCAATATAGGTTTGATGTCGCCTTGCTCCACATCTGCCGGATAAGACTCTTGCACTTTGAAGTAGTCGTCAAAGAAATAGCTGATAAATTCA
The DNA here is from genome assembly GCA_964387185.1 of uncultured Oscillospiraceae bacterium. GTDB lineage: Bacteria > Bacillota > Clostridia > Peptostreptococcales > Anaerovoracaceae > UBA1426. Next base: position 3,500 of record CAYLVS010000142.1, read on the forward strand.
AAGATCTGCTGGCAGTAGACCAGATCTTTCCGGGGCTTTTCGCCGTGCCTGTCCATGGCCAGAATGCGAAGGAGCATATCCTTGTTATGCGTGAAGAGGGGTATCAATTCCCGGCGGTATTCCTGTGCCCAAGCAAACAGATAGTCATATAGTTCTTCATCGGGCATGCGCACCAGAACCTCTTTGCTCACATCGTTAAGTTTATCCAGATCGAAGAGCGTACCGGAACTGCTCATTTTTTCCGTCGTAAAATCAAAGTCTTCCATGGGGCTGTCCGGATTTGCCAGCCGCCACTCTTCATAATTCGAGTTCAATATAGTAAGAAGGTATTCCCGCACAGCTTTGGGATGGTAGCCTTGGCTGCGGTAATAGCTGAGGGAAAGCTCCGGATCCTTTCGCTTGGACAGCTTGCGCTTATTCTCGCCTTCCATCTTCATCAACACCGTAGTGTGACAGTAGATGGGCTGAGGGAGTTCCAGTGCGTCAAATAGGGCTACGTGGATGGGCAGGGAGGATAGCCATTCCTCACCCCTTACTACATGGGTGGTGCCCATGAGGTGATCGTCTATGACATGGGCGAAGTGATAGGTGGGGATGCCGTTTTGCTTCAGCAGCACTACATCCTGGAAATTTTCCGGCATGGACAGGGAGCCTCGGATGCCATCAATGATTTGGAAGTTGCGGGCCGGATCTCCTGTGGAACGAAAGCGTAGCACAAAGGGTTTTCCTTCCTGAAGGTTCTGGCGGATCTCATCGGATTCCAGTTCTCTGCATTTGGCAAAGTGACCGTAATAACCGGGGTTTTCACCGCTCTTTTCCTGCTGCTCCCGTATAGCCTGAATTTCTTCTTCCGTACAAAAGCAGGGGTAGGCTAGGCCTTTTTCTACCAGGTGCTTCGCATAGCACTGATAGACAGCCTCTCTGCGACGCTGATAATAGGGGCCGTAGCTGCCGGTTTCTCCGTCCATGGTGACGCCTTCGTCAAAGCGCAGTCCAAAATACTCTAAAGAGGAGATGATGGCTTCCACTGCACCCTCTACTTCACGCTTTTCGTCTGTATCCTCTATGCGAAGGTAGAAGGTTCCGCCGCTTTGGTGAGCCAATCGCTCGTCCACAAAAGCGCCGTAGAGGTTTCCCAAATGTATGAAACCCGTGGGGCTGGGTCCAAGTCGGGTCACCTTAGCACCGGCAGGAAGCTGCCTTTTCGGATAGAGTGCTTCGTAATCTTCGGGTATCTTGTCGATATGGGGAAAAAGCATTTCAGCTAATGCGGTATAATTCATGGTAATTCTCCTTATTCAATATTTAACATCTTTATTATACACATTTTTTCCACCGGCACAACGTCGGAGCAAATTCCGCTTTGTGGGAGCCCCGTAACCATCAAGGCAATAAATTATCTGTCCGACCCGACTATGAAGTATTTGAATAGAAGCATCCAC
>CAYLVS010000143.1:0-1224 GCA_964387185.1 uncultured Oscillospiraceae bacterium
AATGGGATGAGGATAGCAATACATTTACCATTGATAATGCTTCTGAGCTGGCCTGGGTTGCGTATATAGTCAATAGCGGTGGTTTATATAATTTTGAAGATGCTAATATAAGAATATCCGATCGTATTGATGTTCTAGACCTTTCGGCGCACGAATGGGTTCCCATCGGGAGCTATGGGGAGTATTTCAGTGGTGATTTTGACGGTAACTATAGAAAGATAATCAACTTAAATATAGGAGCAGCTGAAGCACCAGATACAGAGTTCATGGACGCGGGATTATTTGGGCGGGTTGAAAGTGCCAACATAAGCAATGTATCCTTGGAGAATGTGGCCATCTTTTCATCAATCAGCAGTACTTTCGAAAAAAAGAAAAAGAAAGGAGCCGACGGGACAGTGGGGAGTCTGGCCGGCCATGCTGTGAACAGCCGCATAACAAACAGCTACGCCTCTGGTTCGATATCATCGGATGGTGGGGAGACCTCTATCGGCGGACTTCTTGGACATAGCTATGAAAGTGAAATTTTAGACTGCCATGCTGCGGTTGATGTAACAGGCGGAGACTATTCCTTTGCCGGCGGCTTATTGGGACACAGCGAATACAGCCGGCTTTCGGAGTCCTACGCCACAGGCAATGTGAGAGGTGGAAATCCAGCCGCCGTAGGTGGTCTCGTCGGGCATGATAACCAAGGCATACTTGAGAATAACTATGCAGCAGTTGATGTAGCAGGGGGTGACGAAGTTCCTGTGGGTGGCTTTATAGGGGCTTCGTTGGACACTGCTATTTCATTTGGATATTGGAACAGCGATGCCAACCATACTATAAACGGAGAAGTTGTTAGTTCTAAATCGGGAATCGGTTTTATAGTCGATGAATACAGCGGCGAAGATCTCACATCAGCGAAGACGGCTGCAGAAATGAAATCGGTTGATTTTGCCGAGCTCCTCAACGAAAACAGATCTGAGGAAATGAGCAGTACCTGGGAAATCCTATCCTCTGCAAATAATTCCTATCCGGTTCTTGCCAATGCTGTCAGCTTCAATAAAAACGGCGGGGATATCGATGCCATTCCCTCAAGCAAGATAATTGCTTTAGGACAAAACCTAGGGACATTGCCAACAGCTCCTGTGAGAAACGGCTACCGCTTCGGCGGTTGGTATGAAGAACCGGAATGCAGCAATCTATTCAACTCTGTAATACCAATCTCTGCCAATACTACCTTGT
>CAYLVS010000143.1:1234-3754 GCA_964387185.1 uncultured Oscillospiraceae bacterium
CAAAAAACACCCCTACCTCTGGCAATGACAGCTCTCCTACACCTCCTCAATATCCTGTGATGGATAAAAATCAGGGTACGCAAGTGGGGGGGCAAATGAATCTCAGCAGCGAGCATGCAAAAGCAGGCGATACCATAAATATCACTGTCACACCGGACAGGGGCTATGAAAACGGCATTCCTACCGTTCGTGACGAGAATGGGAACCCGGTTGCAGTAACGGACCACGGCAACGGAACCTTTAGCTTTCAGATGCCTTCCGGGGCAGTTACCGTTGATACGAAGTTTACCAGAACAAACTATTTCGATGACGTAAAGGAAAAAGATTGGTTTCGTGAGGCGGCATGGTTTTGCGCAGCAAATGGATTGATACAGGGTACCGGACACAGGCAGTTTGGTGGAAACACAGGTACAGACAGAGCCATGCTTGTCACGGTGCTCTATCGCCTTGCGAAAGGCACCGACAGTCTTGAAAACATTTTTACCGATGTTGAAGATGGTAAATGGTATTCGGAAGCCATCGCCTGGGCAGCGCATAATAATATTGCAGAAGGCTACGGCAATGGTAAATTTGGCCCCGAAGATATGCTTACACGCGAGCAGATGGTTACCATTCTGCACAGATATGCAGAATTCATGAAATACGATCTAAGCAATAATAATGAGCTTCAAGGCTTCCGTGATATGGGCGACATTTCCCCTTGGGCATTAAAGGGTATGCAATGGGCGGTGGGCAACGGCATAGTGGAAGGAATGGGCAGTGATATCATTTCCCCGAATTCCGGAGCGACCCGTGCCCAGTTTGCTGTAATGATGCAACGCTTCTGTACCAACTTTGCTAAATAATTCTATATATCAAAGGGGAAATGCTGATTTTCGGCACTTCCCCTGCTTTTAATGCGTCCAGGCAATAAGGCCATTTATAAATTACCAAAGGGTGATTGCATGCCGGGGAAACAGTAGCCAATACTGTTCCCATAATCGCGGCTTCAAAGTGGGTTGTATTCAGAAGTACCGGTGCAGGGCTATTTCCTTAAAATCCGGAGCCAGGTAAAGAATATTGAGAAAATTAAAAAAGCCGGTGAATCCGAAAAAACACAGAAGTCATCAGCTGTCGCAGCGGTTCAAGCAATGGGCTTTGGGAGAACTTCATTCCCGTGAAATATTGTATCATAGATCTTCCCCGTTTATCCAGTGCCTTCCCAAGGACTTTCGAAACATTCGGCAGGTTTTCCTTGAGAAAATGAATGAAATAAAATTTAGTTATTTCATGTACTGTTTTTTTCATATAATTATAATCATCTAGAATTATAAGAGGGAGATCAGCTATGAAAAGTACATGTGCTTCTACAATTATAAGAGTATTTATTCATACGATACTACTTGGAACAATAGCCTGTTTTTCGCATTTTGCATATAACCTAAGTGGGGACAAATTAATTGTAGGACTATTTAACCCTGTAAACGAAAGTGTATGGGAACATCTGAAATTTATGTTTTTTCCGTTTCTTCTATGGTGGATAGTCATATATCTTATAGTAAATAAAAAATATCAAATATCATTAGATACTTGGATTGTATCCGCTGCAGTCTCCTTAGTCGTAGCACCTTTATCTGTTGTATTGTTGTTTTATAGTTATACAGGCGCGTTTGGAATTCAATCCGTGTTTATTGATATTTCTTTAGTATTCGTAGGTTATTTTATAGCACTGTGTATTGCATCTCATTTCCTTAAATATTCAGAACCTAGTACGGGGGTAGTAATTATAGCGGTAATCACAATTGCTGTTATATTCACTGCGTTTATTGTATTTACATTTAACCCACCACAATTGCCAATCTTCTACGACACATCAACTAAAACGTATGGAATTTGAATACTCCGCCAAGTGAGTAGAGACTGCCTGGAGCAAATCATTCGTCCGATTCCCGGATGTCGTAAACCCGACTATAGTCTTTAGTTTCGGGGTTTTTGACAACCTCTGATCTCTTGTTGTCCAGTAGCCGTATAATCTGGTATACATCGATCCAGATCTCGTTGGGACTGTCCACTTGAGATTCATCAAAAATAAGCTGCATTCCGAAGTGAAGATGGGCGTTGTTTATATTGTTGACATTTTCCTTAATGCTGTAACCGGTTCTACCTAAATACCCGATGACATCCCCGGCTTTGACAACGGACCCCACCTCTAAATCTTTTCGATAAGGAAAATTTTTTCTGAGGTGAGCGTAGTAGTAATATTTTTTTTGGTCATGGGAGCGTATGCCGATACGCCAGCCGCCGTATTGGTTCCACCCCATTGCTTCGATGGTGCCGCCCTCCACTGCAACGATGGGTGTGCCGACCTGGCCTATCAAATCGTTACCCAGGTGCGTCCTGCTGAATCCGTAGGAGCGCCTGTTGCCAAAATCATTACAGTGGCTGTACGGATAGTTTTTGGCGATCGGCGAAAAGACCTTGATGCCGTATTTTTTCTCCCAATGCTTGCCTGGCTCGTTCTTATTCGGGACCTCTGTTTCA
>CAYLVS010000143.1:3764-4562 GCA_964387185.1 uncultured Oscillospiraceae bacterium
TTTGCGATGGGGGAGAAGACTTTCAATCCGTAATTTCGTTCCCAGCTTTTTTCACCGCTTTCCTCATCTAAAACCTCAATTTCATATTCACCTACGAAACCGGAAAGAATCGCGCTATAAGCCTCATGGTAGTAGGGGTAGTACTGCAGATCTGCCGTGAGCTCCTCCATAGTCGCTCCGGTATTCAGCTTTTCTGCTATCTCGTCAAGTTGTCTTTCTTTAAAACCCTTGAAATTGTTGCCGTTTTTCGCGGCAAGATATGCAAGCAGTTCAATCCAGTCAATTATGATTTCCTTATCTTGGGAGAGTATGTCCAGAGAAATAGCCTTATACATGGCTCCCTTAGGTACATTAAAATCCACCCACTTGATGAAGTCGTCCTCTTCGGTGCTTTTGGGCTTCACTGCTTCGGTGCTGACATTATCTTTATCCTGCGTATCCTGTGCTGAATAAAAGCAGCCACTCATAAAAAAGGCTGCCCCGAAAACAAATGCGAAGCAAATTGAAATCCACTTTTTCTTTCTAACAGTATCCATAAATTTATTATGGCATTCTCGCTTTTATCTATGCTCACTTAATTTTTGTAAATTGAGAACAATCGCGTTGCCTCGGCTGCTGAAAGGCAACGCTCTGAGTGTGAAAATTGAGTTTAGGGTTGCTTTCAATTCAGTCGTGAGCCACAATCCGGATGAAAAGCAACTGCAGAGAGTGTTGCAGAGCCAATTCGCGTTGCCTCGGCTGCAGAAAGGCAACGCTCTGAGTGTGAAAATTGAGTTTAGGGTTGCTTTCAATTCAGTC
>CAYLVS010000143.1:4662-4932 GCA_964387185.1 uncultured Oscillospiraceae bacterium
ACAATCCGGATGAAAAGCAACTGCAGAGAGTGTTGCAGAGCCAATTCGCGTTGCCCCGGCTGCAGGTACCATCTATGAAGGCCTGAAGCAGATCCATTTAATCGTTGTAATGCCCGCTGTTCTTGATGTTCACACGCCGAAGGAGCGCATGAACGTAGATTCTTTTGCACGGACTTATGAGTACTTGAAAGACATTTTGGCTTTGGCATAACCATATTTATGGTATAATATCCACAAAACCAATGGGTGTGGATATCATACATTGAGTGC
>CAYLVS010000144.1:0-4881 GCA_964387185.1 uncultured Oscillospiraceae bacterium
GGGTTGGTACTACACACCGTTAGGGTACTTCTTCTTTAGCTACGCTTCTAAATAAGCCGATTGAGCCTGTCTATCGGATATGAAAGCAGGCGGGCTACAAGAGGAACACATTACAATTAAGCGGCGTCTTCCAATGACTGAATACTGTCATTGGAAGACGCCGTTTCTTTGCCTCTGGCTCCCTGTCTTCGCTTGTGTCCAAACTTGATACAAAGTGAGCAAAAACTCAAGTTGTACCAAAAACGCTGCAAAGTTGGCTTCCAAGTGAGCAAAAACTCAAGTTGTACGTTAAAGGTAGAGGAAAAAGCGCCATATATTCACGTATAAGCCGAGAATTTGCACAGATTGGCCTAGAAAATGGATATTCTGAAAGGCAAAGCACCGTACTAATTGAAAAATTGCACAGATGGGAATGATAAAAGTTGCATCCATGGGTCACTCCACAGTGAACAGGAACATTTTGTTGAGCGGGCACAAATAAATTAAATATTTATTGACAACAGACACAAAAACTATTATTATGTAACGAAAAGCATAAAACAATACTATGAAGGTGGTGTAACAAAAAATGAATAAAAAGAGAGCATTTTTTTTATTTCTGACTGTAATCCTGGCCATGGGCCTATTTGCCGGCTGTGGCGGGGGAGATAGCAATAATGGTGGCAATGGTGAGGGCGAAGCTCCCACAGAAGTTAAGATCGGTATCAACTACGAACTTTCAGGTGAAGTAGCTACTTATGGTCAGGCTTCAAAAGACGGTATCCTGATGGCATTTGATGAGATTAATGCTGCAGGCGGCATTAACGGCATGCAGATTGTACCCGTTGAAGTTGACAACAAATCCGAATCTGCAGAGGCCACATCTCTTGCAACTAGGCTGATGACGCAGGATGGCGTAGTCGCAAGCCTTGGACCGGCAACCTCCGGTAACTTTATGGCTACCATTCCCGTCGCAATGCAAAACGGCATTCCCGTAATCTCTGCTTCCGCTACCGCGGATAAGGGTGTAACCACGGATGCTGCCGGCAATGTGAACGAGTACGTATTCCGTCTCTGCTTCAATGACTCCTTCCAGGGAGTTACGATGGCAAGCTTTGCAAAGAACAATCTGAATGCCACGAAAGCTGTAATCATTCAGGACAAATCCAGCGATTACGGTCAGGGTCTTGCGGACAACTTTACTGCTACCTTTGAAGCCGCCGGCGGCACCATCGTTGCTCACGAAGGCTATGTAGCAAAGGATAAGGACTTCAACTCCATCCTGACCAGCATCAAGGCGAAAGACTTCGACGTCATCTTCGTCCCCGGATACTATCAGGAAGCAGGCCTAATCATCAAGCAGGCGAGAGACCAGGGCATTGATGCACCGATACTGGGAGCTGACGGATTCGACTCTCCGGTTCTTCTTGAACTTGCAGGCGAAGAAGCCCTGAATGACGTATACTTCTCCAACCACTATTCTTCATTGGATGAAGATCCCATGGTAAAGGCTTTTATCGAAGGGTTCAAAGCAAAATACAATGCAGATCCCAATGCCTTCCATGCACTGGGCTATGACCTTGGGATGTTCATTGCCGACGCCGTTGAGAGAGCAGGATCTGTTGATCCGGAAGCTGTAAAAGATGCACTGGCTTCCACAAAAGGTTTTGTAGGCGTAACAGGATCCTTTGATATGGGTGCGGATCACAACCCCATCAAGGCTGCGGTAGTTATCGGTCTGGAGAACGGAGCGCAGGCCAGCAGTGTTAAGGTAGACCCGCAATAAGGCTATCTCATGAGGTGTTGGTAAGTTTGACACCATAACAAAAAAATAGTATTATACTTAGGTTAGAGCAACAAAGCATTATGCTCTAACCTAAGTTGTTCTTAATCCCTATCGGAGGTACGAGTCTTGGATCAATTTATACAGCAGATGGTAAACGGTATCTCTTTAGGCAGCATCTACGCATTGATTGCCTTGGGCTATACCATGGTTTACGGAATTATCAAGCTGATCAACTTCGCTCACGGCGACGTATATATGATCGGCGCTTATATTGGATTTGCAGCTACTACTTATGCACAATTAGGGTTTTTCCCCGCACTCATCATTTCTATGGTATCCTGTGCAGTACTGGGGATGGTAATCGAACGGGTGGCATATAAGCCTTTGCGAGCTTCCACAAGAATAGCGGTTCTGATTACTGCCATCGGAATGTCACTGTTTCTAGAGTATGTGATGATGTTCTTCGTTGGTGCGGAGGTGCGGTCTTATCCCAAACTTTTATCAAACGAAGCCTTCCATTTTGGCAACGTTGTAATCAACATGCAGCAGATCTACATAGTCACAACGGCTATCGCCCTGATGATACTTCTTCAATTTATCGTTCATAAAACAAAGACAGGAAAGGCCATGAGAGCGGTATCCATCGATCAGGATGCAGCCCAGCTCATGGGCATTAAAGTGGACAACACCATATCCTTCACCTTTGCCGTGGGCTCTGCCTTCGCGGGAGCAGCCGGCGTGCTGGTGGGTATTTACTATAATTCTATTGACCCTCTTATGGGCATCATGCCCGGCCTGAAAGCCTTTATCGCCGCTGTCTTCGGAGGGATAGGAAGTATTCCCGGCGCCATGATCGGTGGCGTGGCTATCGGCATTATGGAAACACTGGTGTCCGGATATGGGAACTCCATGTACAGGGACGCAGTGGTCTTTGCCTTTTTAATTATCATATTGATCTTGAAGCCTTCCGGACTTCTGGGCAAAAACATAAGAGAGAAGGTGTAGAGATGAAGGCATTATCAAAGAAAAATTTAGTGATACTGGGAGCTCTGCTTCTGTTCTTTGTTGTTGTACAGGTCCTGATCGTTACAGGCATTCTGAACCCCTTTTATGAGATTACTCTTGCGACAATCTGCATCAATATCATTCTGGCGGTGAGCTTGAATCTGGTTACCGGATTTACGGGTCAGTTTTCCCTAGGTCATGCGGGTTTTATGTCAATAGGTGCTTACGTAGGTGCCATCATCAACATGCAGATGAACTCCATGACCGGATTTTTAGCAGGGATTTTTGCCGGTGCCCTGGCAGCTGCGGTGGTGGGTATCCTCATCGGAATACCGACCTTGCGTCTCAAAGGGGACTACCTGGCCATTGCCACTCTGGGCATGGCAGAAATCATCCGTGTGGTATTTCTGAACCTGGAAATCACAAACGGTGCCGCAGGTCTCAACGGGATCCCCCGGTTTACCAACTGGACATGGCTCTTTGTATTCACGGCAGCGGCAGTGATTCTCATCAATAACTTTATACGGTCTTCCCAGGGAAGGGCCTGCATCTCTATTCGTGAGGACGAGATTGCTGCCGAATCCATGGGTATCAATACAACAAAGTACAAGGTAATGGCCTTTGCCATCGGCGCATTTTTTGCCGGAATAGCAGGCGCTCTTTACTCCTCTTACTTCTATTTCTTAAAGCCGGGACTCTTTGGATTCCTGAAATCCATCGATATTTTAGTCATCGTAGTTTTAGGAGGTATGGGAAGTATTACGGGATCTGTCATTGCAGCTGTTCTACTAGCCCTGATTACTACGTTTTTACAGGCCTTTACCGAAATCCGTATGATCCTCTATGCGGCCATGTTGGTCATCATTATGATCTTTCGGCCGAAGGGCATCATGGGTACTAAGGAAATCACCGATATGTTCCGATTCCGATTTGGCAACAAAGAAGAAAGATTACAGTAGAGGAGGGGTGCGGGATGCCATTATTGAAAATAGAGAAATTGACGAAATCCTTTGGTGGACTGACAGCCGTCTCCAATGTAAATATGGCCATTGAAAGGGGAGAGCTGGTCGGGCTTATCGGCCCCAACGGAGCCGGGAAGACCACTGTGTTCAACCTTTTGACCGGTGTATACGTGCCCAGTTCAGGGAATATAATCTTTGAAAAGGGATATTCTGAAGAAGAGAAGACAGCCATGGAGCTGGGTGGGTTGAAGCCATACAACGTAACGAAGCAGGGACTTGCTCGTACATTCCAGAATATTCGCCTTTTCAAGGACCTGACCGTGCTTGACAACGTGCGCATCGCCATGCATCAGAATGTTCATTACGGGATGTTTACATCTTTCCTCCGTTTAAATAAATTCTATCAGGAAGAAAAACAGATGCTGATAGAAGCGGAAAAGTTGCTTGATATTTTTCATCTGAAAGATAAAAAAGACGAACTGGCCAAAAATCTTCCTTATGGCGAGCAAAGACATCTTGAGATTGCAAGGGCTTTGGCAACCAGACCGTCCCTCTTATTGCTGGATGAACCGGCTGCCGGGATGAACCCCAAGGAGACCGCGGCACTGACGGAACTGATCAAGTGGATCCGCAAGGAATTTGATTTGACCATTCTGCTCATCGAACATGATATGTCGCTGGTAATGAAGATCTGTGAGCGCATTTACGTGCTGGATTACGGCATGCTGATCGCTTCCGGAAAACCGGAGGAAATCCGGTCCAACAAACGGGTCATTGAGGCCTATCTGGGAGAGGAGACCAGCAATGCTTGAGATAAAAAACCTTAATGTGCACTATGGAGTGATTCATGCACTGAAGAGCGTCTCCCTAAAGGTTGAGCGGGGGGAGATTGTAACCCTGATCGGTGCCAACGGAGCCGGGAAAACCACGACCCTTCGCACCATTTCCGGACTGATTAAAGCCACTGACGGCGAGGTGATTTTGGAGGGAAAGAACATCACCAACCTTCCTGCTCCGGCTAGAGTTGAGCTCGGCTTATCCCAGGTGCCGGAGGGTAGACGGATCTTTCCTGCAATGAGCGTTCTTGAGAATCTGGAGTTAGGAGCTTTTCTGAGAAAAGACAAGCCGGAAATCAAGAAGGATATGGAC